>CAZSZQ010000071.1:10189-15860 GCA_964610475.1 uncultured Desulfatiglans sp. | reverse complement strand
TTTTCGATGAACGGCTGGATTGGACAGCCGGTGGTTACTATTACAAGACTAAGACTAACTATCTTGGTTTTATATCCCTCGGAACAGCCGGCATAGCATCCGTACTGGATCCAGGTTATTGGGGAATGATTTATGGTGGCATGCCGTTTGGTTTTGATAATAATGATGAATTTAAAAATGAGAGTAAATCTGTTTTTGCACATGGTATATACAAAATCACCGACAAGCTTTCAATAACTGCCGGTGGTAGAATGACAGATGAGGATAAGGTTTTTGCATTTGACCATAACCAGTTATTCCAGATCGAAGAACCATTACGGTATGGCGGCAGACATTATGACTGGAAATTGAACCTTGCTTATCAGTTCACTGATGATTTAATGGCTTATGTCACTTCAGCCACAGGTTTCCGTTCTGAAGGTGCAAACCCCAGACCCTGGACCAGGGGCCAGCTTCTGCCAACCCCTGATGAAAAGATACAAATGTATGAAATTGGCACTAAAACCCAGTTTTTTGAAAACCGTTTAAGGTTAAATGCGGCGGCATTCTATAATGAATACGATCCCCGTGTATCCGGTGTTTTTGGGTATCAGTGTACAAACCCGGCTGGTACTGATCCCGGTACCCCTTGGTATGGCGGATATGGCACATGCCCTGCAGGCACTTGGGCAGGAGATAATGCAGGGGGAGTTGGTCAATTCTGGTTTACATACTTCAGCGCGCCTGGAACATCAAAAGGCGTTGAACTTGACATAACGGCCGTACCTATAGCTAATTTGGATTTTAATGCATCTATTGGTTGGTATAACTATAAAACAGATGTTACTCCAGATGACTTGGGGTATATGCACCCGGACTATGACCTGCAGGCTGACTGGAGTTATAGTGGTGGCGTTCAATACAGGATCAATTTTAAGAATGGTTCAATGCTGATACCGCGCATAGACATGTTCTATCAAGGTGAACGAAATAACGGCACTGTGAGTGTAAAACCTGATGAATACACAACTATACCTGACTACACCGTGTATAATGGACGTATAACTTATATGTCGGCTGATACACACTGGTCTCTTTCTCTGGAGGCGCAGAATCTGTTTAATAAATTTTACTGGATCAGTATAGGCACTGAATCAACAGATGGGGGTGTAACTCCGACATATGGCAGGACAGGTCAGCCCGGCCGTCCACGTACACTGGCATTAACATTGAGGTATAATATCTTCTAGGTCATTTAAAACCAGGGTGTCAATGGGATATAGTTCATAGTTGACACGGCACAGGTTTCATGATTAAAACTAAAAACGCATACAGATATTTTTCTGTATGCGTTTTTTTCATTTTCAAGAGAAAGTAGAGGAGTAAAAAATGAACTTCAATGATTACCCAATACCACCAAGAGAAAATTACCTTCGCCTCATGAAAAATAAAGACCCTCAGTACATCTGTGACGAACATACCTATACAAACGGATTTTTCCTTGACCCGATACAGATGGCCTCTCCCCCGAGGATTGAAGGTGAAACCACCAGGGATAGCTGGGGGGTATCATGGAAATGGCTCAAGGGGCATTTTGCAGCAAACCCTTATATTACTGAAGAAACCAAGGTAATCAAGGATATCACACAGTGGGAAAAATATGTAAAGGTCCCCTGGCCATCCAGGGTTACAGAGGGCTGGGAAGAGGCAAAGGCCCGTGCAGATGCCTTTGACCGGAAAAATCAGCTGCTCATGTGCTGTTGTTTTGGCGGTCTCTTTGAATTGACCCATCACCTTATGGGGTTTGAAGACGCCCTTATGAATTACCTTGCAGAACCGGAGGCAATGACAGAACTCCTCACAGTGCTGGCTGAATATAAAATGGAATATATGCAGATGATTATAGATAACCTCAACCCCGACATGATCCATTTTCATGATGACTGGGGTAATAAAAGAAGCCTTTTCATGTCGCCGGAAACCTGGCGCAAGATGCTTAAGCCTCATTATGTAAGGATTTACGGGTATATAAAATCAAGGGGCGTTATTATACAGCACCACGCTGACTGCGTATGCGCCCCGATTGTAGAGGACATGATTGACCTCGGAATAGATGTATGGCAGGGGATCATCCCGCAGAATAATATAGAGAAGGTGCAAAAGGTGGTAAACGGCCGCATGGCGCTTCAGGGCGGGATAGACGGGGCGGTATTTGACTTTGCAGATTGGAAAGAGGCCGATGTTCGAAAAGAGGTACGCCGTGCCTGTGATGATTATGTCCCGGCCGGTTATTTTATTCCATGCATCCCAAACGGTGTACCGCTTACCCCCGGGATCAATGATGTAGTTCTTGATGAGATAAACACATATGGCAGGGATTTTTTCAAACGGTTGAAGAAAAGGGGATAGTAAAAAGAGGCAAATTCCGGATGGAGCTTTCAGTCCCGCTTCCAGCGGGATCAGCTAATTCTTTGTTTTGAATGCCTTTTGCTGTAAGCTGAACGCTGAGGGCTGACCGCTTGCCCATCCTCCATTGTCACGCCATGGCGTGACAATGGAGGATGGGCCAAACTATGAAGGCAGATGCTCTTTTGCCACATTGATAAGCGCCCTTACAGTCTCCTCTTTGCCCTGGTCAATCTGACATCCAGGGCTGAGTATGAATCCTCCATTTCTGCCGCAGTAATCGATAAGATCTGTACAATACCTGGTTACCTTTTCTGCTGTTCCGGTCTTGATTATCGTAATCGGTACATTCCCCATAAGACAAAATTTATCGCCAAGCACATCCTTTGCTCTGTGCATATCAGTCTGGTCAAAAAACCACACCGTAGACCCCGGCGGAAGGTCTGAAATCACCTTGAGTCTCCTGTTAAAACTGCCCTCAGCAAATGGGACAGGGATCATGCCTTCATTGATCAGCTTTAATAATGACCCCCTGAAGGTCGGCCAGTAAAATTTTTCAAACTGTTTGTCAGACATGTGGGCATCATCACCTTTGTGCAGGGGGATCATACAAAGCGGTGAACCGCCCAATGGGACATCCGGGTCGGGCATAAGCGCCAGTATCTTCTCACATGCAGCTGTTATTTTATCCGGATTGCGATGCATATCGATCATGATACCCTTTGTCCCTCTCAGCTGATCTCCTATAAAGTCAAAGGGGGCGCTCCCCGCAGGCCCACCGGGCATTCCTCCCATGGACGGGAAACCCATGGCAGTAAGCCTGTTGTTCATGGCAAAGGCCACCTGAAAGGGTCTCATTGACAATTCAACCGATTTTTTCATGATATCAATGGCCTCCTGTACTTCAGGATCAGTAAAGGCCCTGCCTACCCCGCCCAGTCCCATTGCCTCAAATAAAAATTGCGGAAGCTTCCTGAGCCCTTTTAATCCGCTATTGGCCCTGGGCAGATAATACCTTAACATGAAATCAGACGGGTCATTAATAAAGTGATCATATTCCGCGGCACTCATGTATTCGATTTCCAGGGCCTGGTAGGTACTGGTATCAGGAAGTCCGTGGCCCGGCCACTTCATGCTGTTAACGCCAAGAAGCTCCATTGATTCCCCGGACATAAAAAATGGTGCAGAGCTTGTATCAGGTTCAAAATCAGTGTGAAACCCTATTATTGCCTCTGCAACATCCTCCCATCGGTCATACATCGCATCCTTCTGATAAAGACCGGCGCGCTGCATTGCAAAACCCCCGGCCATTGTACTCACCGGAACCCGTGCCGGAGCCTTTTTCATTTCAACTGCGTCTCTGAAAAGAGTTATCCGCTCAATGTATTTCTGTCTGGCTTCAGGGCTAACAAACCGGATATCTTCTGCTGAATTAACCCAGGCATCGAGCCTCATTCTCCGTTTCTCGTCGATTGTCAGATCCTTCCAGTTATCGGGTTTCTTCTGCATCTTCATCTCCTCTCTTCAGGTTAATCATCTATCTCTCATACACACCGGTATAATCTTGATTATTGGTTTCATAGTTCTTTTTGAGATCCCCGGCGTAATCAAAGGGTTTTTCACCTGTAACTGCTTTCCCGTCCTCCTGCCTGATGGTTATGAATTTATTCCATTCAGGCGGGTCATATGCCTTATAGTCTATCCTGTGAAAATCAAGGGGCATGCTGCTTGCCTTTCTGGCCAGAGATGACTCTATTACAAGCCTCGCGTGGCTCAACATGCTGAGGTCCTCAAGAGAGCGCATGAGTTTATGCGGATCAAGGGCAAAAAGCCTTGGCACAAAATTTTCTTCAATATTCTTCAGGCTGGAGAGCCCCATTTTGAGGATTGCATCTGTCTTAAACTCACTGCAGAAATAACGCATCGCCTTTGATATGCCTGCGTGCAGCTCTTTCCAGTCAATACCCTTATTCCGGTGGAGAGGGGCATATACCCTCTCCTTTTCCATCATGACCTGGTCCCGGACTATTCCTGGTTCATCAATCCCTTTTGCATAATCTGCTGCCTTTCTGCCTGCGTAACGGCCGGTTGCCGCTGCAAAACTGTGATCTGCGGCAGAATATATCTGCATGCCTGCCGCATAAAGGCCGTCAAGATTGGTTTTGAGATCCCAGTCTACCATGAGGCCGCCGGCGCCATTACTTCGAAACTGCGGAGGGCTATTCCCCTCTATAAGCTGGTACATCATGAGCTGATCCTTTGCAGGATCAAAACCCGATTCGGTATAGGTGTCAACAATGATTTTTGTGGTAGACTCTTCCCCAAGCATCATATTCCACGTGGTAGCTCGTTCTATATCTTTCATCGAAGGAAAGTCGCCATAAAAGGGGAGTTCATATTCACCTGACATTACTCCTTCCCTGGCCCTGACCCACTGGCTCCTCATGATCTCCCAGTTGAGTTTTTTACCCCAGCCCGGTTCAGGTACTACAGGCAGCTCTTTGCCATTATTATCCACCGACGGGACATTCTCGTAGCTTGCATCCCCTGCGCCTGTATACCATTCATGCTTGAATCCTGTCCCCATGTGGAGTGTCTGAGTACTTTCCATCATGGTGAATTCCGCCCCTGCCCTCCATGCCATGGCAGTGCCGTCTCCGGATATGGCGCGTGAAAGAAAGGTGTTATATCCCCCCAGTTCCGTATTTAAGAGCCAGAGAGACCCGCCCACCGAGGTCGCCAGTATTGTGGCTTTTGACCTGAATATCATGAACTCGCCTGTCCTGCTGTTCAGTCCTGTTGCCCCAATAACCCTTTCACCCTGGCGGCCGTCCTTTGTTAAGAGGCTGGTTGCCATAATCCTGTCATATATCTTTACCCCCAGCCGCCGGCATTCTTTTTTAAGCGCAGGCTTGAAGGTAGTGCCCCATACACGTATAACTACATTATGTTCATGATTTGCATTATACCTGGGGGAAATCATAAATTTAGTAGCCTCATCACGGCCTTCAACACCTGTGTGTTTGTCATCGGTGTCCCGGATTTTACCACCCATTTTTTCCAGTTCAAGGAGGGTATCATAATTTTCCCTGCATTGTATCTCACGCCCTATACCGCATGCATAAGGCACAGTTGATAATTGACCGGCCCATTTATCCGGATCGACCCTGGACAATGGGTTTGCAGGTGCATCACACCAGTGGTCGCAGCCTGGCCCTCCTGCACCGCTTCGTATAGTAGCCCCCTTTTCTACAAGCGCAACCCTGACCCCTTTACGGGCAGCAGC
>CAZSZQ010000071.1:5217-10089 GCA_964610475.1 uncultured Desulfatiglans sp. | reverse complement strand
ACAAAAACCGGCTATGCAACTGCCAAGGTGAATTACCTCAACTCCATGTTCTTTCATATTCCGGCCTATCCCGACAATCTTATTTGTATTGCCTTTTCCTCCCGGACAGCCGCCGCACGTATCAATACCCACAAGCTCAACCTCATCATACTCATCAAAATAGGCAATCCTTTTACTGGCAGCGGACAGACACCCCCAGCCTGCACATCTTAACTTCAAATCGGGGTTCATTGCAGACTCCTGGCATCGTATAATTCCTATCTTTGTCACTTTTATCCCTCCTGAAAAAGTCGTAAGAAATATTATTCTTCCTTTTTTAAACCCTTTATATAGCAAAGGCCATCATGATCAGCAGTAAAAAAAGCCTTGTTTCATTGACACAGCCTCCTGTTTCCCATATAATTCCTCAATTTAAATTACTACAATACTCGGAGGACAAATGGCGGCAAAAACAGAATACAGGGAAAAAATAGAAAAGGCAACAGCACTATTTGATACAAACAAGGGTGCATTCGAGATAGAACTTTTTATTAAGGAATGTCCTGTAACAGTATGGAATTTTATCAATCTTGCTGAGGGAAGACAGGAAACCGCAAGGCAGGGTAATTTTTATGACAAGCTGACATTTCACAGGGTAATTGATGGATTCATGATACAGGGCGGATGCCCCATAGGGAATGGTACAGGCGGTCCCGGTTATGTATTCAAGGATGAATTCAACCCTTCATTAAAACATAACAGTGAGGGGATACTGTCGATGGCGAATGCAGGCCCAAATACGAACGGAAGCCAGTTTTTCATTACACTTGAACCCACACCTCATCTTGATAACCGCCACACGGTTTTCGGCAGGGTAATTAAGGGTATGGAAGTTGTAAGGGATATCGGGAAGGTGGAAACGGGGCCTAATGACAGGCCGAGAAAAGCTGTTGTGATTAACAGTGTGACTATTCAGAGATGATTTAAGGATTAAGAATTTTCACCGCGGAGCACACTGAGTTCACAGAGAAAGAAAGAATGTTATGCTTTCAGCTTTGAGCCTTGAGATTTCAGCTTTCTGTCTTCCCCAGCCCGTCATCCTGTCACGTAATCTTCTTTGACGAAGAGGGAAGTCTTCGCAACGCAGGCTGTGTCTCCGTGGTGAATGTTACTTTGGGGTTTTATATCTCCCCAAGGGCACAAGCCCCCCTAAAAATCCGCTCAGTGTATTCAATATCAGATCCAGGGACTGTGAAGTTCTACTCACTATCCATGCCTGGGTTATCTCTATGAAAAGACTTATTGAGAAACAAATAAGTATTGTAATTAATATGGTTTTTCCCGTCCCTCTGAATCCTAGGTTTATTAGAAGCAAAGAAAGGATATACCCGAGAGGAATGAAACCCAGCAGGTTTAATATGATATCAATAACAACAACTTTATTCATGGATAAGTTCTTCCATGGCAATATAAGAACCTGTTTTTTTAAAATAGTAAAATAATGAGGCACGACCAATTCGTCTTTTCCGGTTAACAGATTTCCGCTTTTATCTGTTTTATTATCAGCAAAGTCAAATTTTAGAATCGGTGTTCTTCCTGAAAAGGCTTCATATCCGCTTTTTTCTTCCCCCTGACCATAAATTTCATCATTTACATTTTTCAAACCATATAACGCAAATCCGTACAGCTCCCCTTCCCAGGGAGACTTGCCATAGACGGAATTTCCAAAGGTGAGAACCCGCTTTTCCCCCTTTGGTATTTTAAGTGAAAAATCTGTAATTTTTTTAATGAATTTTTTTTGAAGGTAAAGGGATGTGCCTTCCTGTCCGGATGTAACTGTTAGAAATGTTTTTCCGGAATTTGTCGAATTAAGATCAAAAGAAATCCTTTTTATCTTTCGTTTATAAGAATAATCATCTCCGTTCATTATTATTATATGGGATTTCCATTGTCCCACAATCAGCTGGTCTTCATCACTTCCATTATGAATTGAAAACAGGATACTAAATCCCTGCGGGTTTAAATCTCTGGGTTTGAATGCCAGTTCAAAGGCAAAAGAACCGGTTTCGGGAATATTCACTTTTTCGGGTTCGCTGCCGATTTTCAGATAGGCGATTGCATTTTTTTTAAATAAAATACCCGGTTCATTCTTCAGGAGGCTTGCATTATTTGTGAATCTGAACCCGTTGAACCTCAACCCGAAATACAGGGTTACCACTAGAATAAATAATGAAAAGATGATTAAAATAAACAGTTTAGGGGAAGCCTTAAACATTCAGGGTTGCCTTCGGTACGGATATTATGGGCGTTTTTATATTTTAACTACACTTTCATTACTACGTTGACACAAAAGAACCGCTAATATATTAAAGAAATATCTGCTGAGAGCATTGTGAAACCTGTAAAAAGAGAAGATATAATATTATGCATATCTCCTCTCTAAAGAATAATCATTTTATAATATAAATTTATTGAATTATCAAATGGAAGTATCAAATGGAAATTAAGGCAAGTAATATAAGCTGGCATGAAGGACATGTCAGCAGGAAGGTACGTGAAAATCTCCTGAAGCAGAAGGGGTGCACAATCTGGATGACAGGGTTGAGCGCATCAGGTAAAAGCACCCTTTCCTTTACCCTTGAACATGCCCTTGTCCAAAGAAGAAGACTGGCCTATGTTCTGGATGGCGACAATATCAGGCATGGCCTGAATAAAAACCTTGGCTTTTCACCTGAGGACAGAGAGGAAAATATCCGGCGTATAGGCGAAGTGGCCAGACTATTTGCCGACTCCGGTTTTATTACAATGACCAGTTTTATTTCTCCCTATCGCAGGGACAGAAGGATAGCAAGAGACATACACGAAGCAGCCGGTCTTTTTTACGCCGAAGTATTCGTTGATGCCTCCATAGAAATATGCGAAGAAAGAGATCCAAAGGGGTTGTACAAAAGGGCCAGAAAAGGCGAATTAAAAAATTTTACAGGCATTGATGATCCCTATGAAACACCTGAACATCCGGACTTAATTATTGATACAGGAAAGCTGACCCCTCAGGAAGGGGCCATGAAGATACTGGGGTTTCTGGTCGAAAAGGGTTTAATGCTGCCGAATGAGCTGTAATACCTGCACCGCAAAGAGACCAGCCTTTGCGGTGCAAATCTTGTTAGCAATTCCAAACTTATCAATATACTATTATATCAAAGATCTATTACCGCAAACTATATTGGTTTCACAGAGCAAGAAAAAGTGTTTTGCTTTCAGCTTTGAGCCTTGAACTTTCAGCTCTCTGTTTTCCCAAGCCCACCATCTTGTTATATCGCATTCTTTAACGAAGAGGCAGCCTTTTAACGGCTGCTAAACTTGCTATACAGCCTGTTTTTTTCGCACAGATGCCTTTATCCTGTTGATATGGCCTCTACCAAGGCCCTTTACTTCGCACCCCAGCTCAAAATATCTTTTTATATCGCTGTCATCCATAATACCGAAACAATCAACAACAGCGATCGGGCCGCCGGCCATTTCCACAACCTCACCAGGTGTCAGGGCCATATACTGTTTATGCCGGACAGCAAAAATTACACCATCAGAACCGCTCAAGGCATCGCCAAGATCCTTTGTCATGCGAAAGTCTTTCAGATTATCCTGATTTCTGAAAAACCGTGACCAGCTGGCGCCGACTGCCGGGTAGGTGTCCTGTTGTTCAAGCTCCCACCAGTGTTCGACGTAGGGATCATGCACCCTGATTTCAGCCCCCATTTCTGTCAGTTTTCTTACTATAATTTCAGAGCCGCTATATCTTGTATCCCCGACATCTTCGCGGTATGATGCACCTAAAACTGTTACTGTGGATGCGGCCACAATTGCACCCATGTTTCTTAAGGCATCACGCATAAGTTGCGCCGCATGAAGCGCCCTTGTATCGTTAATATTTATCGCCTCAGGCGTAATCTTGAAAATATTGTTTTCAAAACCCATCAGATGTTTGTAGGCCCAGAGGCCCAGGCCTCCGTCCTTGGGAAGGCAATACCCTCCGATGCCAGGCCCGGGGAAGATAATATTATTGTGCGTTGGACGAACCTTTATGGCCTTTATAACCTTAAGAAGGTCAACCCCGTTTGTCTCGGCAAAAAGGCTCCATTCATCAAGAAATGCAAGAATAGTTGCCCTGTAACTGTTTTCAACTATCTTGCAGGTTTCACTTTCAATTGGCCTGTCCAGAACAGTAAGGGGGTAATCTTTAACATTTAATACTTCGGAAAGAAACTTAACTACTCTTTCTCTGCTTTCATCGTTTATGCCGCTGCATACACGCCAGAAATCCCTTACTGATTTCACATATTCCTTGCCGGGCATTACCCTCTCATAACTGTGAGATAATAAAGGTTCTTTCCTGATGCCTCTTTTTTTAAAGGCCTTTTTAATATGCGGATAAGCCACAAACTCAGTAGTGCCGGGCGGCACGGTTGTCTCTATCAATACCAGACATTGAGGATTTATCTTTTCACCAATTATTTTAAAACTCTCCTCCAGTGCACCGATTTCAGCATGCCCGCTGCTTAGATTACCCAACTCCTGTTTTAGAAAATCACACTGGACATCCAGTACAAGGACATCTGCAAGCTTTAAGGCATCATAGGTGTAGGTTGCAACCATGGTCTTCTTTTGATTGACACACCTCTCAATCATAGGTTCTACTTCAGGGTCATCAGCCTTTACCGGGGAGATCCCCCTGTTAAAAAGCGGTATCTTCCAGAAGCTCCTCGGGCTTGGTCTCTGCATTCCTATTACAAATTTACCGGGTTTTCCGGTCTTTTTTTCCACTGAGTCTGCAATTACCCCGGCCATCACCGCTCCAACAAAACCCAGCCCCATTACTACAACAATCTCATGCCC
>CAZSZQ010000071.1:0-5117 GCA_964610475.1 uncultured Desulfatiglans sp. | reverse complement strand
CATTTGATTCCCATCCATTGATACTTAAAGGAAATTGAGAAAAGGATTTTTTTATAGGTATTCTTTCACGAAACTCAATACCCCTTGAAAAGGCAAGCGTTACACCCAGGAGTATAACAGCTGTAATAAATACAGGTTGTAAAAAATTACCTGCCGAATATTTCTTATGGTTATCGTTTACCCTGTTCGGATGAAGATAT
The DNA here is from genome assembly GCA_964610475.1 of uncultured Desulfatiglans sp. Taxonomy (GTDB): domain Bacteria; phylum Desulfobacterota; class DSM-4660; order Desulfatiglandales; family HGW-15; genus JAAZBV01. The sequence continues at coordinate 4,917 of CAZSZQ010000071.1, read as the reverse complement.
TGCTTTTTATCCTCAGTATCTTCATGGTCTTTTTGCCTGTACCTTTTAATAACAGGCGGAAGTTTTTCAAGTATTTTTACCTCTAAAAAAAGCACAGGTAAACAAAAGATAAAAATCATTAAACCAGAAAAACCATGAAAAAATCCCTGGGCAACATCCTCTCCCCAGTAGTTATAAAGTATTCCGGTAAGGGCAATCCTTGTACTGTTGGCAAATACCGCCAAAGGCAGGGAGGACATGAGCAGGACAAATCTTTTCCACCAGTGATCCCTGAAAAAATAGATGAGCAGAAGACATAGAACAAATAACGATATGAATGAATGCAGTCCGCTGCATGCCTCAACAACCTGAAGCTGTGTAAAACCCAGGTCAATTATATTCCCTTCTCTATACGCCGGCAGTCCGTATGCCTGAATCAGTGACACCCCTATCCTGGAAGAGATTAACCTTAACTGCATCATAAGTTTTGTGTTTAAAAAGTTTGGAAGGGGGAACATGGTCAGGATAAAAAAAAGAGGAAAACCTATCACCCTGAGTTTTTTATATCCGAAATGCATCCAGCATATACCAATCAGGGCAAACCACAATGAGAGATAAAGGGTCAGGAACTCTCCGCCAAGTTCACCAATCCAGAATAAAAAAATGCCCAAAAGCAGGGGGATAAGCCCCCGCCAACCGGGGCTTGAATTTATCGAGTCAAACTCATTCCATTTTAAATAAATGAGATAAATCACAACAAATGGAATCAGGTAACAGTAACTATAGCCTTCTCTTTCCCAGTCTGTGGTCACCAGCCAGTGCAGAGAGGAGGCATATATGGCATATAACAGCGCAGCATATATAACCGGTTTGATATATGCAATTTTTTTCATTTTCAATGAGTTTTCCTTTTAATCATCAAACGCTCCCTGTAATCCATCAATACAGTCTAACTTTTATAAAATCTTCACTTCCCTTATAACTGATAATCCTTGCGGGTACACCTGCGGCCACAGCATTATCGGGTAAACTTTTTGTGACCACAGCATTTGCTCCAATAGCAACATTATTGCCTATGGTTATCTTGCCAAATATTTTTGAACCAGCCGCAATATAAACATTATCTCCTATCTCTGGTCTCCCCCAATTTTCTCCTCTTCCGCCTGAACCAATAGTCACCCCCTGACTGACATTGCAGTTTTTCCCCATTTTAACAGCACCAAGTAAAATATTTCCGAAATGCCCGATGTATAATCCCGGACCAATATCAAAATTGGGATTAATTTGAATTCCATATAAGATTATCATCAACTGGTTCATAATTACCCCAAAGATAGCAAAAATTTTTTTAAAGACGGGAATAGGAACGTTATTCTTTCCCCATCTGCGGAATCTATATACGATTGTAGCCTGTATCCCGGGGATAAGTAAAATCATTAATATTTTGGAAAAGAAACTCAATCCTTTTTTTTGAGACTCCTCAAAAGGGATGAAATATCTATTTAGATCAGCTTTTATATTTTCGAACATTGTCATGGAAAGGTAGAAGGTTGTTAGGTTTTACTTTTATAAAAGGATATATGAATAACCTATACATCTCCCTGGGCCTTATTTACCACTGTACCGATAATAATACTGTCCTTAAGAACCTCTTTAACCCTTTTCAGGTCCGCCGGAGATGTCTTCTCCACTTCAACAACCAGCAGAACAGCATCCACAAAGCGGGAGAGCGCCAGTGTATCGCTGTACAACAGGATGGAACTGCTGTCGAATATAATGATCCGGTCATTGGAATATCTGCTTTTCATCTCCTGTATAAGTGACTGCATCCTTTCCGAGGCCAGCAATTCCGAGGAATTAGGTAAAGACCTGCCCCCCGGGAGTATTGTAAGTCTGGGGATGCCCGGATTAATAAGTACATCAGGGAGTTCAGCCTCACCCAATAAAATATCGGCCAGTCCTTTGCTCTTTTCGAGTTTAAAAAAATCCGATGTAAAATCAACATGTGTCTTGAGAGGCTGTTTTAAATCAACATCTACAAGAAGTACAGTACGGTTCAGCTCTCTTGATATGCTTATAGCAAGGTTTATGGATGTAAATGTTTTACCCTCACCCGGGTTAGCGCTGGTCACAAGAAGGGTATTCCCTCCGATCTCTTCAAGCTTCTTAAGTATCTGGGTGCGAAGAATATTGATCCTGTCGGTTGTGGAATCCTCATGGGAAACAGAAAATATCCTGCTGCTTTTCAGAATATCAGGATCGATATCCTTTACCTTTGTTCGGGAATATTCAATTTTAAGATCCTGCTGCCCCTTTTGGGTTTGATCAACCCTGGAGATCGATTTAGTATCAGGTTCAGAGTCATTCTCTTTCTTTATAAAAAACTCACTGACGGTTACCCTGCCCTCTTTTGCTTTTTCAAGTGCCTTTTTAAGCTTGCTCATATTAATATTCCTTATAAAGTTTCAGAGCCCCGAACGGATGGCACAACGCATCCCATAATCGGTTCATTTGAATAATTGCATCACTTTTTTCTATATCATACTATATGACATTGCCGGGTATCTGGTTTCGTCTGATCAGCTCAAACACAAGTATTCCCGCTACAACTAACAGTATAAGGGCAAACAGATACCATTTTCGTCTTCTGGTTTTTCTCTCCAGGTCTGTCATCAGGAGGGGAATGACTGAAAATACCGGAACACCCATAATATTGTTAACCTCGTTTACTGTTTTAACGGAATGATCGGTGAACTCCTTAAATGAAGCCAGGCCGAATCCCAGGCTGATTCCCACAAATGCGCCGATTGAGATAATAGCAAGCCGGTTTGGTTTATAGGGCCTTTCAGGCAGGCTTGCGGAACCTCTTATAGAAATTCTTTCACCCCGCGAAGTTTCTTCCATACCGCGGGCAACCCTGGTTTCCTGGAGTTTTTTGCTTATGTCATCGTATTTATTTTTTGCGCTTTGATAATCAAGGGTCAGCATTTTGTATTCCTGTTCCACCAGGGGGGCATTCTCTACCCTTTGCTGATATTGATCAATTTTATCTTTTATCGTCTTTTGTTCTTCCCGTAGCGCATTGAGTTCGATAGTTACAGCAGAAATTTGTGTCATGAGGTTGATATAAGTGGGATTATCAGGTTTTTCTTTGGAAGCATCCGATACAGCCTTTGCTGCCACTAATTTATTCACCTCACCGGAAAGTATCTCTACCTCCTTTGACAACCGTATCACATCAGGATGTTTTGGCCCCAATTTCCCCTTAAGGGTGGTTAAACGGCCTTGCATATCATTTAGACTTTTTATTTTTTCAGCAGAAGAATCATCCTCATTTCCCACCTGGGATTCAAGTTCCCTGATCTGGTTTTTTAATGCTATCACATTGGGATGTTTTTCACTCAGAGAGGATTGAAGCCTGATGAGCTGCAGGCGGAGTTCTTTAAGCTGCTCCCTGGGATTCATGGCTACTTTTCCATCCTTTGTGATAATGGGGTTTAAAGGGTCTACCGTGGCAAGCTGCCCATTGAGATATACCTTTCTTTCTTCCAGTGAACGTATTTGTGTATTCATACTGTCAAGCCGGTTTTCCAAACGCTCGATGGCGTTAATATTTATACTTTCCTGCCCGGGAAGTTCACCAATATGGGCCTCTTTGAACCGGCTAATTTTTACTTCAAAGTCATTAATCTGGTTTTTAAGTTGTCCCAGTTCATCCTGCAGGAACAGGGTTATGTTGGCAGTTTTTTCATCCTTGATCTTTTCCTCTTCCTGAATATACAGGGAAGCCAGAATATCTGTTACCTTTTTTGCAGTCTCCGGATCTTTTCCCTCATAGTAAAGGGTAAACCCGACAAGGGCATTGTACATCCTGCCTGTTCTTTTGTCTTGGTCCGGGGTAGTTATATTCTTAAAGGATATATCCTTGCGCATTTTTTTTAAAATGCCAGCCATTGGATATTTACCCCACATCTCAGGATAGAGCCCCAGCTTATTGATTATATTCTCCAGTTTGCTATCCAGCAGCACCTGTTGGTTTATTTTTTCCAACCTCTTTTCAATTAAACCTGAAGCGGCTGAACTCACATACTCTTCAGGAATCTCCTGGGCCTCTACCTTAAAGGTGACCTCCGAACGATAAGTGGAGGGAAGAAAAATGGCAAGGGCCCCGCTCACTATAAGACCTAATGCAAAAGTGATGATCAGGATGCCTTTTCGTCTCCTGATCAACCCCTTAAATTGTAGAAAATCCATTTGATTATTCAAGGCAATCTCCGTTTCTTTTCATTTTCATCTAAAATTATTTATCATGAGTCTTCAGTTTTGCTATTCAAATTCCTTTATATTCTCATTTAAACAGAAAAATCAAAACTTCTTTGGAAAGTTCAGACTCAGGGTTAACCAAACTTTGTTTCTGGTTATTTTATCATTTAAGATGAATAGTTCATCCTTTTGCCAGGAATAATTATAGCCCAATTCCAGCTTGTGCTGCTTTGTTATCTGATAGATAAGAGAGGGAACCAGTTCAATGTGTTTGTTATCGCTGTTAAAAGCTTCTCTCTCTGATACTGTCTTGTAGAAACTTCCCCTGAACCCTGCACTCAGGCGTGGGGCTATTTGTCTATTGAAGTAAAAATAGAGCCTGTCCACATTAATCGCCTCACCAAAACTGCTGTAATACAGGTTACGGCCATAGGCTGCCAATATAAAGTAAGTCTCTCCCCTTTTATCGAGGCTTATATCTGTTGTGATCCCAAAATTACCTTCCGTTTCATTCGACCCGGCAGGAGTAATCCTTGTATAGCGGCCCCCAACCAGGATTTTCAGGCGGTAATTTTCATGTGGTTTATACTCCCAGCCTGCCGAGAGCCCGTAATCGTCCACTTCACTGGAATCGGAATCAAGTTTTGCAAACGTAGGCTGAATTATAATTGAGTC
>CAZSZQ010000070.1:0-15890 GCA_964610475.1 uncultured Desulfatiglans sp. | reverse complement strand
GTATCCTCTATTTTATCAGGCAGTTCACTCAATACGGTTTTTTTCAGGCGGCGCAGTGTAAAGGGTGATAAAAACCGTGCAAGCTCCTCCTGCATTTCTTTATCCCTCTGCTCCTGTATGGGGGCAATGTATCTGGTATAAAAATCCCCATCGGATTTGAGATATCCCGGAATTGTAAGGTCAAAGAGGGCCTTAAGTTCCTCAAGCCTGTTTTCTATAGGGGTTCCTGTTAGGCCTGCCTTCATATCCGCTTTTATTTCAAGGGCGGCCCTGTATGAGAGCGTCTCAGGATTTTTTATGTGCTGTATTTCATCAAATACGGCCACAGAAAATGGTATCTTTTTGAGTTTTTCTATATCCCTGGCCAGGATGCCGTATGATGTGAGTATGAGATTTCCAGCCCTGAGCGCAGACTCAAGGTCACGGTCGCCGCCATAATAGATGGTCTCCTTTAAGGAGGGGGCATGGTCTCTCACCTTTGTCTCCCAGTGGCTCAGCACGGTTGTGGGGCAAACAACAAGAAAGGGCGCCGTAATATTCTCATGCTCCTGTAACCCAAGCAGAAACGCCATGACCTGATGGGTCTTGCCAAGACCCATATCATCACAAAGAAGCCCGCCAAAGAAATTTTCATATAGATAAAAAAGCCATTCGGCCCCGATCTTCTGATAATGCCTGAGTCCTGATTTCAAACCGGCAGGCACGCAAAAGGGACGGGATGGCTTTAAATCCATTATCCTCTTTACAAGCCCTGCTGATTCCATGTTATTACCGGTAACAGTGATGTTACTTTCAGTAAGGCTCAGTCTTACCAGATCCATACGCGATAGCCGAAGCTTTTCCGAGTCGCCAGGGTCCATATCCCTGAAATAGTCTGTAACCTTTTTTATCTCAATGGTGCAGGTATCTATCCAGCCTTTGTCTGTTCCTATATATCTGTGCCCATCTCTTGCTGCCCGTAAGATATCATTGAGCGAGATGTCGCTCTTGCCAAAACGATACCTTATAGAGAGCCAGCACCAGTCACGGTCTATAGCCTCAGGCACTATCTCTATCCTCTCATATGCCTTTATAACCTGGATAGCCATGACCTCTTCAGAGATGATATTGGGCGCATTTAAGAGTTCATCTCCGTATTCATCAAGGAATTCCGGTATCTGTGATTTTTTTAACACCATCTTTACAGGGGCTTTAAATTTACGCTCCCTGCCCGGCGTCTCAAGCTCTGTCATTATGCCCAGTTCAGGTATATACATGAGGCTGCCGTATGTGAAACGGTCAAGATCTTCTCTTTCAAACAGACTCCGCTCGCCATTCTTCTGTATCACCTCGATAACAGGGCGTACCTCAAGATCGAGCTCTGTATTCATGTCTATATTAAATATGGATTTGAGCGGAACAGGTTGTATGGGCATGAAGTTCTGATTGGGCAAAAGCTCCTGGAATGTAATGAGGATTTTTTTTACGATCTTTCTCGGGACACTGAAACTGAATACAGGTATATTTTCCGCATTATTACAGGTAACAGTAAAGAGCCCTGTCCTTTTATCTATGGCCGGATTAAATGTGAAATCCCTATTGCCGAATTCCCTCCATGCATGATAGGCCATGCGGTACCAGAAGCTCTCTTCAATCAACTGCCCTCTGGTCTTGAACCCGCGGTCAAGCATAAGCCGTTCGTCCATAGTGAGTGTATTTTTATAGAGTTTGTTCAGGATAATATTTCTTGTGGGGACAACCGTCTCATTTTTTTCCTCTGGAAGTCCGATGCAGCGCTCAATAAACCGGTCAGCATCATCATTATGAGCAAAATAGCGCATCAGCTCATTCTTTGCCGGGTCCAGCGCTATAATGATATCACCTGTTTTGCGTGAGACCCTTTTTAAGGAGATATTCTTAAGAGATATGCTTTTTCCATCCATGAGGTTAGATGCTATCCGGTACCATATGCCTGTTTTCATGGGATCATCAAAGGGTTTACCCTTATCAAGGGTCGCGTATATTTTTTTAAGCTCCAGCATGTGTGTGCAGGTATTTTTTCCTGAAAGCCTGCATGAACAGGATGTTTCACCCCCGTCATTATTTTCTCTGCATATGAGAAAGGCTACCCCCGGTCTTTTGTCGGTGGAATCGGGTAAAAGGGCCATGGCCTTCCGGTGAAATTCACACCTCTTTAACAGCCCAGCCATTTTTGTCGGTTTTTTTGATGTCATGTTCTTTCTTTGTATTTATTTTCCCGGATACAGCATAATATTTTGTCAAGGAGGTGATCTTTATACTATATAGCCTTATTAAGCAATAATGTATGTCCAAAAAATAGCAGGACAGATTTAAAAATGGATAACGATAATACAAACATTGGTACAGCCGCTTTTGACTATATACTTCCCAAAAAGCTTGAAGGAACTGAAGATGGGAAAAAGATACCGGCACTTCTTCGCAGTCATTTAAAGCCTGTTAAACCGGGAAACGAGTACCTCATACCATGCTTTCCATCGTCTAAACCCATATTGGATGCCCTGATTAGAGCGAGAAGAACAGACAGACTTATACGGGGTTTTGAGGATGGTGAAAAATTGCTTTATGCCGAAGGAAACGGTATAGAAAATATTGATAACAAAACAGGCATAAACAGAAGAGAGCGCATATCCAGGCTTATTGTAGTGGCAAATGACGGGAGCGACCGGTTCTACCGCCAGACAAAAAGGCTTGCTGAAAAAAACAGGCCCAGGGTCATGGCAATCCTCCTCGATATAACCTCCTTTGAACTTGGTGAGACCATTTTTGGCCCTGGGAAAAGGGCGCTGTTTTTGCTCATCAGCCATAAGGATTCTGTTACCGGTCTTTTGACCTCTCTTATAAATGATTCAAAAAAAAGTCTTAAAGGAGAAAGGGTTCCCTTCCGATAAGTCTGTGAAAATGTTTTTAGGTTTATAGGTTTATAAGGTTTGTTGAGTTTTTTAGAATGATTTACCCATACAGTATTAATGATCACACCAGGTCAGGGGTGGTAATTTCATCCCTTTTTTTGTTTTTAATGATTCTATTATCTCTTCCTTTACCGGCTAAGAGCATTTCATCAAGGCCGCATGATAATATTTTCAGTAAACAGAATCCTTTTCCTGACAAAATTTTTCTTAATATTGACAATGGGGTAATTACTCTAATTGCAAAAAACAGCCCTCTTTTGCCTGTAATTGAAGAAATTAGCCGCAGGTCCGGAGTAAAAATAGAGATCAGTTCACACGGGCTCCTGTCTATGCGGCTAACGGTCAGCTTGAAGGATGTGCCTTTTGAAGATGGTATTAAAAAGATAGCTGATAGTTCGGGCCTGATATTCGGAAGGTATGAAGAAGGAACTATTATCTTATCACATTCACCTGTTGTTCAGGACGCTAAAGAAAACACTTTACATGCACAGGATAAGGATGAGACTTCTGTTATCTCAAAGAATACGGCGAAGGTAAAGCATGCGGGAAGCGTTTTATCCGGGTCAGAACTTTCTCAAAATAAAATTTTAAAAAACAACATTGTATTAAATGAGATGGTTATACGCTTTAAACAGGATATTTCTGAACAGGATATAAAACAGTTGCTTTCTGATTCAAATATCAAGGTTAAAAGATATATTGCGGCACTCAAATATCATATCATTTTACTCCCTGACGGAATGACCTGTTTTGATGCATTGGTGCTGCTAAAGAATAAAAAGATGCTGTATCAGGATGAACCCGAATACCTTATACAGGTAAAATGAAGCCAAAATTCCCATTCCTGGCCGTTAATCTATAACTGATCATGGGGAATGTCGCCGTCATTTTTGTCACTTTTATGGAAAATTCAATAAAAGCACGTATGTTGTCATTAATCCAATAATAATAAATTTGCCGCAGGCACAGATGAAGTGTTAAGGATTTCTGCAATTATATTTATATTGATATTGTAGTTACTTTCTCCTGCAGCTCCCATCGTGATTTCAGTGTTAACCGGGGTGGTGACCGGGACCTCTGTATCTCCTTTATACACGTGTATTTCAAGGATTTCTCCTAAGGCAGCTGCGCCCGGGTATGAGCTATCCTTTACCGGGATATTGATTGCATAAATTCCTGAGCTTAAAAGTGATGTTGCCTCGGCGACAGGGTTTAACGGGATGTTCCCGTCTTTTGTCACCTTAATGGATAAATTGAACCTGGCAAAACTCGATTTTAAAATTATTTTCCCGTTTGCGGTAATTGTTCCTCCAATTCTATAATTTAACGGGGGTGGGGTCTGTGCACAAAGTTCAAATGGTGGAAAAAAAAATAATATTATCAAAGAAATACCATATAAAATTTTTTTCATAATAAAACCTCTCATAGAAAGATTTTTATTATAAATAAAACCATCCCGCCTGATGAATTAAACTGGCTTTTTCAGGTCATAAATAATGCCCCTGAATATTATTTCCCTTTCGCGCAAGTAAAGAGCACCCTTCAACCATTCAAAATCCGGGAGGCATGGGCGGGGGCTCCAGAACGTTATCTCCTTCCTCCGGTTGTGGTATTTCATCTGTGGGTTCAACAGGTTCCGGTGTCGGCAGATCATGGGGCTCTGTAGCAGGATCCTTATCCTCTACAGTATCACCCTGTTCATTATTCGAATCTATAGGTGTATTCTCTGATCTGCCATTTCTGTTGTTTGTGATATTTCTTCTTGGGATTATTCTTCTTGCCGCAACAGCCGGACGGGGAGCAGGTCTATCAATAACCGGTTCATTACTATTGTTTACTTCGTTATTTCTTAAGTAACTATTCCTCATATTGCTTATTTCATCACGGTTCAAGTTGCGTTGAAATTCATTGCGGTCATTGATTGTTCGGGGACTCATTATTGCCATTGATTGTGAAATATTTCCTCCTGTACTGTCTTTTTCAAAAGTGTAGAGCACGATTGAGTCAATATCTCCATTTTTAATGATCCATACTACAGCCCGGTTTTCTCCCCTCAAAAGGTCGGCAATAATGGTATCAAAGCTGCGGTTTATATAGGATTTTGTAAAAATCTCTTTATTAATTACACCGTTTATTTTTATGGTTATTCCGCTTTTCTCAGAGAGTTCTCTTAACGCGTCTGTTACAGTGCAGTTTTCAAAACGAAATGTAAAAATATTTCTGTTATTATCTGAAAAACCATGAGCAGGAACAACAAAATACGCAGATAATATTATGATATAGAAAGTTAAAAAAAGTATGAGTTTTTTATTTTCCATCAGGTATAAAATATCAGAAAAAAGGCATTATAATCAAATTAAATTTTAATGAATCTTCACTGTATCAATGGAGTGGGCAGTCACTGGTTCTTTAAACCCAAATTTTACAGCAGATATCCATTGTATAGTTTAGGTTTAAATAAAATGACGCAATTATCATACTTTTGATAAATCAGTAATGAGTATGGTATGAAAAAGGTGAATTTGACTAAAAGGTTAACCCTAATTCTACAGCAATATTTATCCTGTTATCTTTTATACTGCCATCTTTATCAGCAAACGCCTCATCTGCTTTTACACAGGCAGTATCCGCCTTTATATATGAGTTATCATTAAAATGCCAGGTTGGGCTAATGGTTACAGTGAATATACGCCCGGTATCAGGGCTTTCAATATACATCTGGCTGTTTTTCTGATTTACATATTCAAGCCTTAATGGAATAGAGAACTTACCGATATTGGGGCATACATAAAGAGCTGCGCCAATAGATGATGAACTGTCATATAGCTCCTTCATTGGGCCAGACCATCTCCAGTAATCCATGTTGAATGCCAGATCAATATTATCAATTGTGCGCTTTAAAACCACCCCTGTCAGGCTTCTTTGATCCTTTATATTAAAATGATACAGGGTAAATGTATTTTCCAGAATCGGGGAACTTAATTCTATTTCCCATGCATAATCCGGATCATTGTATTCCTCATCGTCAAGCCTGTTTTTATAATATCCACCCCATATGGAAAGGCTGCCTTTCTCATAACCCACCCTTGCACCATAGGCATTGTAAGGCTGTTGAGAGGCAATCGCCCCCAGGATAATGTTTTTATTGTTGTATGTATAGGTATTCTCATATCCGGCATTGGGCTCAAGCAGCCCCGCTTCAAAACTCAGATGGGATACGGGTCTTAATATCAATGAGGCATATTCTATTGTAAAATCGTTGCTGTTTTCAGGCGTGCTCAGGAGTGAAGGGGTTGACGTCTCGCCAAAGGCGCCCACAAACCCTACAGGAAGGTTCTCATCCGAAGAGGATATCTCCACCAGAAAATTTGACAGGAGAAAGCCATCTTCATCAGTATCCTCTCCGGGATTGGATGAATAAAAATAACCAGTGCTGATACCTCCGGTGATATTTATCCCGGTTAATGAAAAGCTAAACGGGCCTTTATTGGTATCCGCTCCTCCCTGTTGTTTATCCCCATTGTCAGGAGTGGCGGCATAGGCTGCAGGTAAGGAGGATATTGCACCTGACATAAATAATATTAATGCCCGTAATATAATCCTCATTACGCCTTTTTTCACTTATGGTCTCCATGACATTTTATCTCGAGACGGGTTTTAAACCAGTCTTCCTGTTATTTCATTTCCCTGAACTCGACCCAGAGAACCGCTCCTATCTCCACCTCTTTGTCCCCGCCATCATGTTTTATCTTTTTATCCGAGGTATTAAGCCCGGCAAAGCCCCACCAACCCGCCTTGGGAACCGCATAGGTAAACATACCCCTGTCATCGGCCTTTACCACCTGGGTAACAAAATAGTCATTAGGCGCCTCTGTTTTTTTATCCCAGTTGTAATATTCTATCTCCACCTGGGTGTAAGGGGCGGGTTTTCCATCCACAAGCACTGTACCCTGAAATACATTTCCTGCATAAAGCCCGAATGGTCTTGTCACAGGTACGATCTCTGTTTTAAGCCCAAGGGGCTCATCCCAGCCGGCATCCTCGCCAAAGGCCGCAACAACAGTCTTTGTATAGTGGATAATATAGCAGTCTTCTGCCGGTTCCCAGTATGGCTTCGGTTCCATATGAAACCAGTAAACCCCCGGCCTCTTAAGGCTGTGTGAAGCAGTCCATGACTTTCTGCCAATAGCCTTTGTCTCCTTCAATGAAGAAAGAAGATCGGTTTTTTTACCCTCAATAAAGAGTTCAAATTTTGCCGGTTTTTCCATGTCCATACCCACCATTTCAAAGGGATGAGAAAAGGACAGGGTAAGGATAAGCTCCCTTGCCTCACCCTGCATTACCATGCTGTCAGATGGAATTACCATGCCGAAATGGGCAAATGAATGGCTGCTGATGACCATAAAAATAACAAATATTATTGAGACCCCTGATTTTTTCATAATTATATCCCCCTCAATATACCCTGGACACTTAACCTTGTTTTTTCTTTGATTTCATGTAGGCAATAATGCCCATTATTCCAAATATATAGCCAATACCCCCTATTATCTCGGTAACACCAGGCCCTCTTTCTTCTCTGAGTAATGCAAGTTCTCTTATAATTGGCTTAAGTTTGCTGTCAAGGGAGGCCTCTATCTCTTTTCTCACTTGATCATCAACGCCTCTTCCCTGGACTGCGGCCCGAGGCTCATTGCTGCCGATTTTGTTCCCGGGAACATCTTCTGTCACAGGAGCCTGCCCTGCAGAAAATTCCGATTTTTTAAAAATATATTCAGCGCCATGCCCCATGGAGGATTCAAGCACGATTCTAAGGTCTTCAATCTCAGGAATCCTGAATGAAAATTCGCCCGCGCCGTTTGTTTTTCCGCTAAGAAGCTCTTTGCCTTCCATGTTAAAAACCTTTATTGTCCCATCCTGAACCTTTTTATTACCGCCGAAATAACTTTCTGTGTGGATCATATCCCCTTCGGTCCATGCAAACAGATAGACCTTGTGTGCGTATGCAGGAAAGGCAAAGGACAAAAGCATGCAAAGGATCATAAATGTTTTTGCCGAATAGTTTTTTGTATTTGTCTTAGTTTTCATAACCTGCCTCAAATATATCGGGTTTAACTTTTTTAAAAAATCTGACACAGAAAAAGGTTACCATTCCCTCTATCATCATTATGGGCAAGTTGGAGAGAACAATCAGTTTTGAAACTGTAAAGAATTGTTCTCCTGTGAAACAGAGAGAAAGCCCTACCATGACACTGCTCAAAAAGACTGCTAAAAAACCGCAAAAAAAGGATGCAAGAGATGATGCAACAATATTTGTGCTCATCACCCCCCTGCTAAAAAGTATGTGGCATGTTAATGCCGGGAGCGCCATGTTAAGTGTGTTGACACCAAGCGATGTAAATCCGCCGAACTGGAAAAGTATTGCCTGGAGCAAAAGGCCTACAAGGATAGCAGGAAATGCTGCCCATCCAAGGAATATACCCACCAGCCCGTTTAAAACAAGGTGTACGCTGGCAGGGCCAACAGGAACATGCACAAGGGAGGCGACAAAAAAACCTGCTGAAAGAATGGCAACCCGGGGTATGCGGTCATAATCCAGTTTTTTTAGACCTGCGGTTGTGCCTGCCACTGTAAGGGCGGCGCCGGAAAGCAAAACCGGTGCAGAGAGTATTCCTTCTGAGATATGCAAAATATCTATCCTTTCGATCCAAAAAAAAAGCCACGAAACCATTTTTTGGAATTGGTAATTTCAAAAAGGCCTTCGTGGCTCAGTTAATATCTTTATATATGAATTTTTTAGGAGGCTTCGTGTCCTCCGGTTATGTTCCAATTATTACAGCATCACTGTTATAAGTGTCAACACTTTTTTTTGGGGAGGTATTATCAAAATATTTGATACGATAATCAAAATTTTTTTTGCATAACATAAGAAGATCCATCTTAATGCCATGATCGGGGAGAGTGATTTTTACTTTAGTTTTGCTAATTGACCGGAGGTGTTTTTCAAGTGTATTGATGTCTCTTAACCTGTTTACAATCAGCTCATCAGGAGAGACCTCACTGTAGCGTGATACAAGGAACATTTCGCATGCCTTCTGATGATCTTCTTCAGGGGGGATCTCGAATAAACCTGCCTTTAAAAGCATGCCTTTTTTCATTTCTAAAATCATAACATGTAAATCGCCAAAATAGAGGAGATCCTGGTCATGCCTTTCATCCCTTTCCACGATCTGTTTTTCAAGAAAATTTTCTATTACCGATATCCTGTCCCTGTGTTTTGCGGCAGATTCAAAATCCAGATTTTCTGCACACTGTTCCATCTTTAGTTTTAACCGGTCAAGTATCTCAGAATACCGGTATTCCAGCAGTTCAACCGCCTGTCTTACAGCATCTTTATATTGTTCCAGGGATATCAGACCTTCACACAGGCCGCTGCATTTATCAAGCCGGTATCTGAAACAACGCCTTTTGGGCAGGTTTTTGCATATTCGGAGCCCAAAGGTTTCTATGGCAAAATTCATTACAGCATCACGGAATGCCTTGCTGAGATATGGGCCAAAGCGCCTCCCCTCACTCTGACCTTTTGTCTCTGACCACTGCTTATTTGACCAGTTTTTACGGTAGGGCAAAAGCCTGGGATAATCCTCACCGGTAAGCACTATAAATGGGTAACCGACATCATCCTGTGTAAGCATACTGTTATATCTTGGTTTGTAATACTTTATGAGATTATTTTCTAGAACCAGGCTTTCGGTTTCGTTATTTACCAGGATAACCTCGACATCATTAATCCGGGGTACCATGCGTCTTGTTTTGTAATACTGCCTCTTGGTACGGAAATAATACGAGAGCCTGCGCCGCAGGTTTTTGGCCTTTCCAACATATATAATCTGTCCTTTATTGTTTTTAATAAGATAACAACCGGGATCAACAGGATAGCTCTCTGGACGGAAGATAAATCTCTCAAGGCTTTTATCGGGCTTCTTTTTTTTCATATGAAGATCTGTTTGCCTTATCCTTATCTCATACCTGCTTTCTATGGGCGCCAATCAGACATACCGCCATCTTACATGGTTCGCCACCTCGATTCCTCCAGGCATGTCTTGTGCCATTTTGAATTACTGTGTCACCTGACCGGAGATACACCTCTTCACCGTTGTCCAATTCAAGCGAAACCTCTCCACTTATTACATATACAAAATCTACTGTGTCCGTAGTGTGCATGCCTTGGTTGTCGAGTTCCATGTGACCGATCATACCAGGCAGTTTGGATTCCATTTCCTCCAATAATGTTTTAAAGTCAGTATCTTTAGGTATTTTTGCTGATTCTGGAGGAACAGTGAGCAGACCGAATCGGAAACCACCGACCCGGGGAAAATAGGTCGTATATGGATAAGGTTTTCCATTATCGGGAAATGTCACTGTTTCATCAGCACCCCATAATCTAAAGAACTCCCATCCTGGAACAAGGTCGACAGTAATTGCATCTACCTTGATATCGCCTACGACAGTTGCTTTGCCATCAGCAGTATGTCCTGTAACTAGCCGTCGAATTTGCATATAAAACCTCCTTTGGAATTGATTGCATTACTTCAAACCAGTTTTATCATAAGATTGCAGAATATATAACCTGAATCTTGTACCAAATATCTATTACGGCTTGAAGTGCCATGTGTTTAAAGGTCGTTTCAAAATTTTAATCCTCACCATATGGGTAATATGCTTGCGGATTAAAATTCCTCCAACTTCGCTTTAAACACATGGCTTTCTACGCCTCACTACGACATCGGGTACAAGATTCAGGTATAAACTTCCTTGTGTTGATCAACTTAAACCCGGATTGTTCAATAGCCATCTATTGCCGTGATTTTTTATGTAAAATCCGGATTTAAATCTTTTTCTTGCACCCGGGTCTCAAAATACATATCCTGTTAGAGCCTTTGACCAAAAGAGAGTCTTATATTTTAATAATCAAGATATTTGTCACGGGGGGATTTATGCCTTTAAAAACAAAAATCGTTTCCACCATTTCAAATCTGAATTGTTCCCCTGAGTTTATAGGGAGGCTTTACAGGGCAGGGATGACCGTTGTGAGGTTAAACACAGCCCATATGTCCCATGATGACGCACTTAAGGTGATACAGGAGACACGGAAGGTCTCCGATAAAATAGGCATTCTCCTTGATACCAAAGGTCCTGAGATCAGGACATGCACTGGTGATAAACCCCTTACCGTTAAGGGTGGTGATAGAATACGGATTAAAGGTGCTCCCGGAAAAACATCTCATGATGACATAATCTGTGTTTCATATGAATATTTTGTAAGGGATGTCCCTGTCGGAACTTCCATACTGATTGATGATGGCTTTATCGCCCTTACTGTTATGGAAAAAGATAAAGAATATTTATACTGCCATGTGGAAAATGACGGGACTATTCATCCCCGAAAAAGCATCAATATCCCGTCAGTTCATGTAAAGCTGCCGGCGCTGTCTGAAAAGGACAAGTCCTTTATTGAATTTGCAGCAGACCAGAATCTTGATTTTATAGCCCATTCCTTTGTGAGAAACAAAGAGGATGTTATTGCCGTTCAATCGATTCTTGATCAAAAAAAATCCCCCATTAAGATCATTGCAAAGATAGAAAATGCACAGGGTGTGCAGAATATAAGTGAGATTTTGGATTATTCCTATGGTGTCATGGTCGCGAGAGGTGACCTCGCCGTTGAAATACCTACAGAACAGATTCCGCTCATTCAGAAAGAGATTATTAGAACCTGCATAGAGAGGCGAAAGCCTGTGATTGTTGCCACTCAGATGCTGAACTCCATGATTGAGTCGCCAAGACCCACACGAGCAGAGGTCTCTGATGTGGCAAACGCCTGCCTGGATCATGCAGACGCCCTCATGCTTTCAGGGGAAACGGCAAATGGGAAATACCCTGAAGAGGCGGTTATCACCATGGCCAAGATAGCGAAGGAGGTGGAGAATAAAAAAAGCAGTTTTGTTGATCTTCCATATACCCTTCAAAACAGGGTCACCGCCTATCTGGCAAAGGCCGCTGTAAAGGCGGCACTGAGACTGAACACAAAGTGTATTGTGGCGGATTCCCTTACAGGAAAATCCATACTGGAACTGGCGGCCTACCGGGGAGATAACCCCATTTATGCCCAGATTTACAATCCGCGGATTGTGCGGTTGCTTTCATTATCATATGGTGTCTTCGCTGATTACATGCCTATGGATATCTCAACACCACAGCCTCTGCATAATTATATACAGCAGCTCATAAAAGAAAAAAATATCAGTGATGATGAACTTGTTATCGTACTTGCAGGAAGTTTCGGGGTTAAACAGGGGGCATCCTATATAGAAATAAGCACTGCAGAAAATTTTAAGGGGATAGCATCATAAGGTAAAAGAGGATTTTTCTATTTCTGCCATGACTTGGCTACAAATGGTACTGAGACTGAGCAGCATGTTTTCTGGTATCTGATTTCAAGGCCATACTCTTTTGCATGTTCTATTGCTTCTTCAGGAGGTATGGCCATCCTGTTTATGCCTGCATCTATGGCGAGCAACTCCTTTTTAATATCTCCCCTCTGCCGAGCACACCCTAAGCTTAATATGGTATCAGGCATCATGAGCCTTGCCTTTACTATTATCTCTGCGATCTCTTCAGCACTTGGAGGTGTTCTTCCCCAGAGTGGGGTTTTGGGAAGGGGTATAAGGGATATTATCACCAGTTGCCGCGGCTTATAACCTGACACGGCTTCGAGGGCCTTTTCTTCATACCTGATATTTCCATGCTCAAGCCCGCATATGATATGGGGTATAAAATCTATGCCTTCATCTGCAAGGTATCTGATCGTGTCATATATCCTTGAAACGCCGTGCTTCACATGACAAATTTCCTGATATGTTGAGTCGTCACCTATTACATCCATTAATGCCTGGTCAACCCCTGCCTTTCTGAATTCTTTTGCTGTCTCAGCATCAAGTATACCGCTGTGTGCAGAGACAAAAAGCCCTGTCCTTTCCTTTATCTCCTTAAGTGCCGGAAGGAATTCTTTCCAGGGCAGCCTCCCCTCAGGATCGCACCCGCCAGTGACAAGTATCCCGTGACACCCTTTTTTTTCGTATTGGATAGCCTTTTCCACAAGCTCTTCAGGGGTGATTGCAGGGGGCATTGTTCTTAAGAGTTGACCTTTACAGTGATCGCAAAGAAGAGAGCATTTTTTGCCGGTCATGGAGATTGCAGGGTAATCGCCTCTCATACCGTCAAGGGAAAACATCCCTGAGAGATACATGGTGATCTTTTTCCCGAATCTCAACCAGGAAAGTTCTCTTGCATGTTTCAGGCGGTCATTAAGGTCTGTCAATCTTTATAATATTCCTCAAAAATAACCCAGCATTTTTTTATGATCTTATCAAGGTCATCCCACCTGTTTTCCATCAACGCTCTTCTTTTATATGCCCGCTCCTGACTTTCAGCGTAGAGGTCCATCCATTCTTCTTCATACCCTCTAAGTAAATCGGTGTCACCTTTTTTTACTGCCTCTGCTGCGTGTTCTCCTGCCATATGTCCACATATAACAGCCTGACTAACCCCAGCCCCTGTGATGGGATGGGTATGGCCTGCGGCATCACCCACCAGCATGATATTGCCTTTGACTATCTTTCTGGGGGCCTCTGCCGGTATCCATCCTGCTGTATACCCTGTTATCTCGCCTGTTATTCTATTTTGTTCTTTCAGTTTTTGTAGAAAGTAGTTCAACGATTTTCGGATATTGACCGGATTCGTTCCTCGTTTAATGCCAAGCCCGGCATTCGCTGAAATTCCCTTTGGAAAAAGCCATGCATAACCGCCAAAAAAATTTTTATTGAAATATATTTCTGTGCTCCCGGTTGTTTCTGTTAACGCAACCCTTGCCTGCACAACCGGAATAAGATTCTTATTCGTTGACCCTATCCATCTCCCGACCCTTGTATGAGGCCCGTCTGCCCCGATAATGATATCTGATTTAATGCGGATATGTTCTCGATTTTTTTTTACAACTACACAGCCGTCATTATTTTCGAGAGCCCTTGTTTCTGTCCATATATTAGCTCCTGTCTCTTTTGCCTTTTGAGCTAATGCCTGATCAAAAATGTTCCTGTTAATCATAAGGCCGGGTGCAGGGGTTTCTATCATTTGATTATCAGGCAGGATGCTCTTCATGCTCTTTACTGGCTGAACAATAAAATTATTATTGCAATCCAACTCGCCCAAAAGTTGTTTCGGGATAAACTCGGCACATCGTACCGGTTCACCGATTACCTTTTCTCTCTCTATAAGAAGTACGTTAACGCCGGTTTGCGATGCTGTTTGGGCAGCGCATATACCAGCAGGCCCTGCACCGATGATAAGGATATCGCACCTGTACTCCTTCATGCAGCGCCTTTTGTCCTGTATTCATCAATCACATCAAGCACTGTTTCAAGCAGAGGGATGTTTATATGGGTCTGACTCTTAAATTCCCCTTCATATGCCTCCTTTGCCTTATCCAGTTCATAGCATGTTGTGTTATCTATATTGAGTAGTATGCCCGGCACACCCGCCTGTTCAAAGTCATTCACATGCTTTGTAAAAAATGGCTGGCAGCAGCAGCCTATAAATGCCTTTTCACCTAGACGTTTGATTCTGTCAAGCTCTGATAAAAGGTCTTCAAAGCTGCTGACACATCGCACATCCAGCTTTCTTTTCAAGCCAAGGTCCCATGCATTTCCAACAGTGCATGTGCCACAATGGAGGCATTCCTTTGTATGGCGGAGATGGCAGGTAAGGTTTTTTGCACAGTATGGAAGAAGAAGCACAGAGGGTTCTGCGGATATCACCTCTTTAAAAGAGCCGTTTGTGACTGATATCTGGTTGCACGCCTCAAGTGGTATGCCATACTCCGCCCCTATGGCTGCCTTTTCAATGGCTATCTCAAGGGGCTTAAAAAATTCCTCAGGGCTTATGCCGGGTATGGTTATGCGGCCTTCCCTGAAGAACCTGTCCACAATATTAAAAAGCCCGTCACGGGAAAATGGCTGCCCCCTGAGCGCTGACTCAAGGTCATAAAGTGCCCTGCCGGGGAATGCAAGAAAATCTCCTGTTATATAAATATCCTGGAGCCTATTTCGCGCACAGTCCACCGTAACAGTAAAGCGAACAAGACCGTTTTCCACCTTGTTCGCTGCCTGTAAAACCTCCGTCCCTGATGATCCTGGTTTTATCATATCTATCCACTCAGGGGAGGAATAATATGCAAGCTTTTCATTGAAAAGGGTTTGCTCCTCTTCTGTGAGTCCTGCGGGGATAAGTTTAATATCAAGGCATTCCTCAAAGCCCTTTATAATGGCCCTTTTGATCTCTTCGGATGAGGGTGTATGACCAAGCTCCCAGTTCAGGCAGGTTACCCTTTCCTTTACCGAGTCGATCTCCTTTGCCTTGAGTTTTTCAACAGGTATCTTAAGACTTTTAAGCATGGTATCCACATCAAAATCTACGAGCATAGTGCCCTGAAAAAAGAATGCCCTGTCAGCTTCTGTCCCGCCTGTCCCGGAGATCTTTCTGCCGTTTATTTCAATATCATTTCTGGGACGAAAGGCAGCATTTATCCCCATTTGACCTAATGCATCAACTACCGGCTCACACAGTATCCTGAAGAGCCGCTGGTTGGGGATCTCCATATTAAAAAAATCCTTATCACATATGATCTCCCAGCCTATCTGGTTTTCATCAAAAAAGATTGCCCCGCCGCCTGTGATGCGCCTGTTTACCTCTATGCCCTTTTCAAGGCAGTATGATTCACGTATCTCTTCACATACTGCCTGATGAAATCCAACAAGTACAGATGGGGGTGAAAACTGTAAAAAACGTATGGTATCAGGGGTTCTTCTCTCCCCTTTAAGTTCAAGAAGGGTATCATCCATA
>CAZSZQ010000069.1:0-16304 GCA_964610475.1 uncultured Desulfatiglans sp. | reverse complement strand
ATGCCCATATAGAAACAATACATGATCTGTTCAGGTATCAGGGAGCGATAATTTTAAAATGAAGATCAAATTGATAGCCCCCAAAATGTCCCTCCGCCCCATGGACTCAGAGCTAAAAAGACTGATGACGCCATCTACCTCACTTTTAGTTCTGGCGGCTTTAGCCCCTTCTGAACATAATGTTAGAAGTAGGGGACATAGGAAAAAAGGTAAAAAATGTTGATGGAATTATCTTTTTCCCTAGAGTGTCTAATATATTTACTGGTTGGTTTTATGATGTCAGACACCGGGACTCAGAGCGTCAAGTCAGGCGTTCCCAGGGTGACCATGAGAACGGAGTGCACACCGAATCTGCCTTTTTCAGTTTTAGATTTTTAAAGAAAGATAAAAATGGATGCCCGTTTACACGGGCATGATAGCGTATGTGTTTTCTCCTTTAAGACAATATTGCAACCCCTAGAACTTCGCCCTTGGGATGGATGCCTCTTTCATGCTGTCGGCCATTGTCCAGAAAAATGCCTCGCCTGTATAGAGGTGAAACACGGCCAGAAGAGGGTCAGTGGGTTCCGTTATCCCCATGGTTTTGAGGAATGTCCTCTCCGCTATACATTTTTTCTTTATTTCCAGATCCTCAACTATCTTCATCTTTCCTGTAACCCTCATCACCTTGCTGAACTTGGGTGTGCAGAAGTAAACCTCCACCTTTGGATTGTTCTTTATCTGTTTGTAGAGCGCCTTTACAGACTGTGCCTGAAACCAGAAACCTGTTTTATCAGCATACCACATACCCATTGCCCTTACCCTGGGCTGGTCACCTTCAACGGTTGCGAGGTAGCACATCGGATTTTCATTTGCGAATTTTGTATATTCTTCGATACTCATGTTATCCTCCTTTTAAAAATTATAAACCTGGGTTTTCCTGGCTATATGTCGACCAGAAAGGAAATCCTTTTTAAAATAAATGCCTTAATTTATGATTCTGACTATAATCATGTCAACTATGAATTTTGCCAATCTATCATTATGATTATTACTACTGTTCGGACACGCTACGCCATCGCCAAGGCTATATCAGGACAGGCCCGTCGTGGCCCCTACAGATTAAAAACTCGCAATGCCAATTGGTCGGGCATAATCCTATCCCGCCATTTTGTCCCGTCGCGGCCTTTTGCTGAAGATAGAAGCCTTAAAACTCCCCCTCCCTTGTACCTCCCGCCTGGTGAGAGATATTTTTTACCGAATGAATTTCTTAATTCAACATTATTGAATTTTATGCCTCACCATTTATTGGAGTTCAAGATTTTGAGGTTTTTTACATAAATTATTCGGATAAAATCCAGATGGCATACTTCCACAGGGAAAAAAGTTGACAATAAGGGATGTGTCAGATACAAAATTCCGGCATTAGAATAAGTGATCATTTCAAAAAATGAATCACTCCTATTAAACAAATGCATATGATTTTCTCTGTTTATCAGAATAAAATCCATATGACTTTTGGTTGGACTTTCTTCTTTATGGAGTAAGTTATGATACGAAATAAAGTTCTACCCCGCTTCATGTTCTTCCTTTCATGTCTGATCTTCTGTAATATTTTATTTTTTACTCCCGATGCAACTGGTAAAACAAAGATAATACGGCTGGTTGTTCCCGCTGCCGTGGGAGATCCCCTCACATACAAGGATGAAGAACTTGCTAAAAGGTTTAATGAGCGGGTTAATGCTCAGTATAAAATACAGGTATTTCCGGGTGAAGCCCTTGCCCGCATCCCTGAATATTTTGATGCTGTAAGGGTAGGTGCAATAGAAATGGCTGATGTGGCATGGGGTATATATGCCGGCTCTGACCCAAGGCTTTCACTTATAGAAACGCCATTTCTTTTTAATAATATAGAGGCAGGACAGGCTGCGGCAAAGAGGCTTCTTCCGCTTCATGACCAGATACTTCAGGAAAGATTCAATTCAAAGGCCCTGGGGCTTATCCATTTCAGCGGAATAGAGCTTGTGACACGGAAGCCTGTATTGAAACTCGAGGATCTGAAAGGCAAGATGGTAGGGGCCATAAGCCCGGCTATGGCAAAGATGATACAGGGCCTTGGCGCTTCACCTGTAACAGTCATGTGGACGGATTTATATACAAGCCTTCAGAAGGGGGTAATAGACGGAGCCGCAAATGGAACCCACGGCACCATAGAAAACGGGCTCCTGGATGTATGCTCTGGTGTAACATACTTTTTTGGCGCGGCCGCATGGAATGGTTATACCATAAACCTCAATGTATGGAAGGGCATGCCCCCTGATGTCCAGAAGATACTTCTTGAAGAGACTGAAAGGGCAGTTGACTGGATGCACAATAAGCTTCTGGAATATGAAAAAGAGGATATGCAGACCTTTATAAAGCAGAACAAGAAGATACATATAATATCAAAGGAAGAGCGTGAAAGATGGAAAGAAAGACTTTTGCCATACCAGAAACAGCAGATTGAGGGTATGGGTGAGTTTGGCAAAAGGGCAAAAGAGATTGCCGATGAAGTTAACAACCAGTATCCATATCAGGTAAAAACCATCAGCGCGGAATAAACAGAAATGTCTCAGGGAATACTGAATAAAACAGAGAGGGTGCTTGAAAGAATAAGCAAATTTTTTGCTGTGCTTAGCGGGGTGTTGATCCTTCTAATGGCCTTTACAGCATCATACGGTGTCATACGGAGATATCTCTTTAAAAGCCCTGAACCCTATTCATATGAATTGAGCACAATCTTTCTGTTATGGACCTTTGTCCTGGCCCTCGCCTATCTTGAAAAACTGGATGGACATCTCAGGGTGGATTTTTTTGTCATGCTGCTTCCAAAAAAATTCAAGCTTTTTATTCTCAATGTTTTAGGCTCGTTGTTCGGTCTTGTTTTCTGTTCAGTTTTAACCTGGGAAGGCTTTAATGTGGCCATGTATTCCCTTGAGATCGGTGAGAAGAGCATGTCGGTATGGGCTATCCCTCTTTTTCCTGTAAAGATTGTTATCCCTGCAGGATACGGCCTTCTCTGTATTTTACTGGTATTTAAAATTATAAGAGGTTTATTAAACCTGAGAGATAAATAGTTATTCGTCGGGAGGAGTAGTGGATTACAATACTGCATCCATTTTGTGCGCAGGCCTGATGCTATTTCTACTCATAATCGGTGTGCCAATAGCATATGCGCTTGGATTTAGCTCCATTGTAGTGGGTTATTTTGCATTCGGAGGATTTGCGCTTCAAAAGGCAGGTTGGACAACCTTCCAGATCCTTTATAATCTTACATGGACGCCTCTTCCACTTTTTACACTCATGTCCTACCTTATTGCAGAAACCAGGATGGGAGAAGACCTTTTTAAGACCGCAAGAAACTGGATGTCCAGACTCCCTGGCAGTCTTTTTGTGGCAGGGATTTTGGGGGAAGCAGGCATGGCCGCTGCCCTTGGTGCGAGCGGCCCTACCATTATTGCAGTAGGCAATGTTGCGGTGCCGGAATTCCAACGGTATTCATATAATAAGGCCATGGGTCTCGGGTCATTATTGTGCGGCGGGGTTCTTGGACCATTAATACCGCCAAGCGCCACAATGATTATATACGCCATACTCGCAAACGTACCCCTTGGCCGGCTCTTTATTGCTGGCGTGATTCCAGGCATACTCCTTACTGTGATGCTCTCCATCGTACTTGTTATCATGTGTGCAAAAAATCCTGAACTTGGCAGGGCTGCCGGAAAGGTTAGCTGGGGTGAGAGGTTTTATTCGCTCAGGCTTATATGGCCTGTTGTGGTTGTGATGTTCGGCATACTTGGCTCTATCTATTTCGGCATAGCCACGCCAACGGAGGCCGGAGGGGTAGGCTGTTTTATTGTGCTTGTTGTTGCAGTCCTCTTTTTTAATTTAAGACTAAAGGGGTTATACAGGGCAATAGTTCAGACTGCGGTTCTCAATGCAACAATCATGATCATACTTGTCGGTTCATCATTTTTTACCTATGTATTTGGTAGCTCATCGGTGGCACAAAAACTCTCTGTATTTATTGCATCTATGAATCTCCCGCCCATTGCAGTTATCATAGCAATAATGGCTTTTCTTTTGTTCCTGGGGTGTTTTATAGACGGCATTACAATCATGATGCTTACTATCCCGATTTTTGTACCGATAATAACAGAACTTGGATTTGATCCCCTTTGGTTTGGAATACTGTTTGTGATAAATATGGAAATAGCGCTTATAACACCCCCAATGGGGATTAACTTTTTTCTTGTAAGGAACAATTTTGATATCACAAGCATGGAGCTGTTGAAAGGCGTATGGCCATTTTTGATTGTCCTTGTCTTTTTCCTTGCTATAATAGTGGCCCTTCCCCAGCTCAGCTTATGGCTTCCCGGGTTGATGATCGGGAGTTGAGATGACTCAGGGCTCAACGCGCAAGTAACAGAGTGCAGGATAAGATAAGGGGATCGGGCAACCGTATGGGGTTGCCCCTGCAAAAGCCTTTAAAAAAGCAGGGTGGTGTTTTATCCCCCACTTTAGGATTTGTGGATAACAGGAGAGTAATATGGGTGGCATGAAATACAATAAATATATTGTTCAGGGGATAACCCCTGAAATGAAGAGGCTGTCATATGCGGGAAAGCCCCAGGACATCCCGCCTCAAAACGCAAAAAGAATAGCATGGATGGACGACCACATCGTTAAGGGCGTATTTTATACCGGGGCGGTCTGGATATGGAAGGGCGATGAAGGCTCTGTTGAAAGACCGCATATACACGAATATGACGAGGTAATCACCTTTTTTGGATCTGATTTTAATAACCCTGATGAACTGAACGGTGAAATCGAGTTCTGATTTGAAGACGAAAAACATATTTTTAACAGGAGCACAATGCTTTTTATACCAAAGGGTCTGAGGCACTGTCTCCTTTTCATAAGGCGTGTGGATAAACCCATATTCCATTACTCAGCAGGGATGGGGAAGAGCCATACTTAGGAAATCAAGTGTTAAGAATTCAGGAGTCAGCAGACAGAATTAAGGAGGCGGAAAATGGGGATAAAGGATGTTTCAGGTTATCTGATTGATAGACCTGCCAAAAAGAGGCTTGAGGGGAAAAACCGGGGGGAGGCCCTCATCTATGCCAGTGATGAGCTGTTTCCCGGCTTGAATTACTATGCGCAGCTCCGGTGGATAACAGGAATGCCTGAACAAAATCCCAATGAAAGTGCAATAGTATGTGATAGCGACAAGATAGTTTTATTCTGGGGTAATGACTATAAAGACCCTGAGCGGCTTTTCGCGGAAATAGAATTCCCGCTGGATGGAACACCTTTAAGGTTCAATCGTTCAGGCGCCATATATATACCAAAGGGCGTAAGTCACGGCCCTGCGCTATGGAGGATATATGAAGGCCCCCATATGGAGATGACAATCCTCATAAACAGGGGAAACCTCAAGGGGACAGCGCCTGCTGATAAGTCCCCTTCACTGAAGCATCTCAATAATCCTGAAAATTATATTGTGAGAAAACCTGCATATGAGGTGGTAGCCCCTACACCTACAAAAAACAGGATGCATCCATCCATGACCTTCATGAGTAAAGACCTTGTTCCTGAAGCAAATACCTATCTTGAATTCAGCTGGATATGGGGTATACCTGATCCTGATCCGCATATCTTTGAGCATACTCATGATGATTCAAATGAGCTTGTTTTTCATATAGGGAACGATCCAGATCAACCTGAGGATCTGGGTGCAGAGATAGAGATTTATCTTGATAAAAAACCCCTTATGATTAAAAAGACATCTGCGCTTTATGCCCCTGAAAAAATAAGCCACGGGCCACTCAAATGGAAAAGCTATACAAGGCCCCATATTGAGATGGCTGTAATTTTTGATGCTGGTGTGCTTGCACAGTCTGACCCCGGCGGACACCAGAAAAACCTCTGATCCGGCTGATTTTAAAGTGGAGGGAATAAACATGGCAGGCTATGAAAAATATATGGTAAGGCATCCTCTGATTCGCCCCGGTGAGCATGTCAAATGCCCAAATGCCTCTGTAATGACCTACATGAGTAATGACCTTGTTCCGGGCTGCAATAAACAGGTCAATCTCAGATGGATATGCGGGATACCGGACCCCACCGATGCAGAGGTGTGCCTCCTTAACTGCGACAGGATACTCTTTTTTATTGGCAGCGATCCTTTTAACCTGGAGGAGCTTGGGGCGGAAATAGAATATTACCTTGGCGGTCAGCGAATAAAACTTGATACCACATCAGCTATATATATCAAAAAGGGTGTGAAGCATGGCCCTGCCTTATGGAAGGGCTTTTCCAGGCCGCATCTTGAGATATCAGTTATACTGGGTTCTGAAAAAAACATGGCAGGATGTGCAAAAAATGGCACACATGGTCAATCAACGGCTGAAAAGACTGATGATACAGATTATGAAAAGTATGTGGTCAGAAAACCCCTGATCCTTCAGGGAACGGGCGTGACAGAGGCCATGAAAAGTCCTGCCCAGATATACATGAGCAGTGACCTTATTCCTGAAAGCATTGTATATGTGGATTTTGGCTGGATACCCGGCATGCCGGGGCAGAACCCTCCAATCCCTGACCACTCCCATGATTATGAAGAGGTGGTTTTGCTCGTTGGGAACGACCCTGCAAATCCTGAAATACTGGGCGCTGAGATTGAGTTCTGTATTGATGGAGAGCCTCTTCTCTTTAACACAACAACTGCCTTATACGCTCCAAAATCCCTTAAGCACGGGCCCCTTACATGGAAAAGATTTGAGAAACCCCATCTGCTGATGCCCATTGTTATCGGCACGGGATCACTTGCAGAGGCAGCACCTGCAGGGTATAAGGAATGAAAAAAAGGCCCGAGGCGCAGGGTTCAAGGCTCAAGGTTTAGGGTTTACGGCGTGCAATTTGAGGTGTTATATATGGCAGAAAAATAATGAAGCTCCTCACCGTAAAAGGTGAGATATTAGGAGGGCAAACCGGGTTTCGTTCTTTTGAGCTGCGGTGCAGTTCACCTTGCCGTTTTGTCAAGCCATAGCCCTGTACGAGGGCTGATTATCCCTGCGGCAAACCGCGGGTGTTCTGACGAAGGCAAATACAGTAGAAAGAATAATTGGATATTGAAGTAAAAATCTTAATTCTTGCTAAACTGTTTTATAATAGATATATATTGTTAAACGGTTCATACCGGATTTAAATGCACAGATTCAAATCAGCCTGAAATGGAGGTGGGGTAATGTTATTGGATGATATAGATCTAGCATTAATCAAGGAATTGGAAAAGGATGCCAGAGTAAGTAGTGACGCATTAGCTAAAAGTCTGGACATAAGTTCCACAACAATAAGGAGGAGGACCAGAAGACTTATTCAGGAAAATGTTATAAAGATCGTAGCAATTCCTGATCTGAAAAAACTCGGATATTCCTTTATTGTCGGGATACAGATGGAACTGGATCAGAAAAAAATCGAGGGAGTTACAAAAGAGCTGATCAAGCATCCAAATGTCAGGAGTGTCTGGACTGTTACAGGGAGGTACAATCTCACATCAATGGCGGTTTTTAAATCCACAGAGGAATTTTCAGAGTTTATGCGTTCAATTGTGGGAGAGATCGACGGCCTGAAATCAGTTGAGACCAATATTTACCTGGAGCTTATCGGTTCCCAGTCCAAGGGAAAGTCCTGAATAAAGGGGGCCAAAATGTTCAGAGGCGGATATCCCGGTAAAATACTTAGGATTAATCTCACAGATCAATCAGTAAAAACAGAAGACTTACCTGAGAGCATGGCAAGATCATATATCGGAGGCGCTGGATTTGGAATCAAACTTCTATTTGACGAGGTCAAGAAAGGTATTGATCCCCTTGGTCCGGATAATAAATTGATCTTCGCATCAGGCCCGCTTTCCGGTACATCTGTACCATGTGCGAGCCGCATGGCAATTACCAGCAAATCCCCTCTTACCGGTGGTGTGGGGATGTCACTCACCGGAGGATACTTTCCTGTAGAGTTGAAATTTGCTGGTTATGACGCCATGATAATAGAGGGGAAATCAGAAAAACCTGTTTACATATCCATAAAAGACGGCGCTGTAAAATTCAGGAGTGCTGAAAAGGTCTGGGGTATGAAGACAACCGATACCCAGCTGATTATTAAAAATGAATTGAATGATCAGAGCATAAGAATAGCCTGTATAGGCCCTGCCGGTGAAAACTTAAGCAGGCTTGCATGTATTATTAATGAGCTGAGGGCGGCGGGCAGAAAAGGGCTTGGGGCTGTTATGGGTTCTAAAAACCTTAAATCAATAGCCATAAGGGGTACCGGCTCGGTGGATATTGCGTCAAAGGATAAACTGAAAACCGCTCGAGATTTCATGGCCAGAGAGATGAAGGAAAGCCCTGTTTTATATCCCCAGTTTGCAAAGCTGGGGACTCCAATGGTGGTTGATGCCCTGAGCGGTCTTGGAATATTTCCCGGGAAAAACTTTAAAGAAACAGGTGTATTTGTTCCTGTTGAAGAAATAGGTATTAAAACCCAGCTTACAAGGAACCTGGGGAGTGAACACTGTTATGGCTGCCCTGTTGGTTGCAGTCAGTTAAAGCTCGCAAAAACAGGTGAGTACTCAGGAATAATGTCAGAAGGCCCTGAATTTGAAACAATGTATTCCTTTGGCGGAACCACAGGTGTTGACAACATTGATGCGATTATTGCCGCGGACAGGCTTTCTGATGAGCTGGGAATTGATACCATTTCTGCAGGGGCAACCATAGCCTTTGCAATGGAACTCTATGAAAAGGGGATAATAAATAAAGACGATACCGGTGGTATAGAACTTAAATTCGGTAACCACAGGGCAATGGTGGATATGTTAAGGCTTATGGCATACAGGGAAGGTTTTGGCGATCTCCTTTCAGATGGTTCAAGGATTGCTGCAGAACGCTTAGGAAGGGATGCGGAAAAATACACCATGCATGTTAAGGGACTAGAGCTTCCGGGCTATGATGTAAGAGGAGCAAAGGCCCATGGACTGAACTACGCCACATCATACACAGGTGCGGACCATAACAGGGGGTATGCCTTCCAGGAGATATTCGGAATACCGATACCCGAACAGGTAGACCGGTTTGCCGTCAAAGGAAAGGGAAACCTTACAAAATGGAATCAGGATGTAAGAACAGCCACATGTGATACCCCTACCATGTGTGCATTTTTACTCGATATGGCTGTTCCGGCTGTTGCCACACAAAACACAGCTAATCTATTGGAGGCTGTTACAGGTCTTGAATTTACACCAGAAGAAATAGAAAGGGTAGGTGAAAGAATAAACAACCTGGCAAGACTGTTCAATGCGAGGGAAGGCATGAGCCGGAAGGATGACATCCTCCCTGAAAGAATAATGACCGAGCCTATAAAGGAGGGTCTTTCAAAGGGTAATTACATCAGTAAGGATGATCTGAACATGATGCTGGATGAGTATTATACTGCCAGGGGATGGGATATCAAAACAGGGATGCCTACAAAAGAAAAGCTTGAGGAGCTGGGGCTGGAGGGTGCTGTTGACTAAATAAGAGCAAACGTGTTTATTATCTGTTTTTCTGCAGCATATATAGTTGATATACTGGCGCAAGGCTCATGGAAATTCAATAACCTTGCGCCATGCGCCTCTCTTTTCATATTCCCAACTCCTGATTAATAATAACCACCTTTATCCTTCCCTTTGGAAAGGATTTTTCAGTGATCGTCCACATATTGCATATTCTGCTGGGACTCTTGCAGTCTACGCATTTTCCTGTCTGAATGCATGGGGTTTTCATATCGAGCCTCATTGCATTAATGGGCGCAACATAATTTTTAATCCTGGACACGGCATCATCCAGGTCTCTTACAATCTTGTTTCTTCCCGCCAGGATAATGACATTTTTCGGGCCATATGTTATAGCCCCAACCCGGTTCCCTATCATGTCAAGGTTAATTAGCTGCCCTGCCTCTGTAATCGCATTTGTCCCTGTAATAAACATGTCGGTCAAAAGTGCCTGTCTCCTTTTTTGAGCCACCTCTTCCTGGGTATATCTCTGGCGGTCGTAGGTGTCTATAATTTCATAATCCCTGCTGTTTTTTAAAGAATCATAAATGCCCGAAGCCATAAAGGTCATGGAGCCGCCCCATGAGATGCTTTTGGGCTTCAGATTGGGGATGATTTCATTTTCTACAGTCGCCTTTGCAGTCTCGGTATCCTTTGCGATAAATGGTTCAAAATTATTTTTTTCAAGTGCGTTTTTCACCTCTTCAAGGCGTAAAGACCAGTAATACTCAACAGGTTTTTCCATTTTCCTCCTCCAGCATATATGTTTTAATATTTTTTATTAATAAAAGTCTGAACAAAAATTTATACCGGTTGTCTATAAACATAATATTATCTTTTTATTATGGCTTATAAAAGATATTTAGATAATAATATAACCCAATATTTGTTCACCAACCACACAAAGGAGATGATACCATGAAAAATATTTTTATCCGTTCTATTATAATTTTATTCAGTTCATTCTTTCTTACCATTATGGGGTGTGCAGCAACAACGAAGAACCTTAACCCAAAGGATGACATGCATTATGATGCATCATATGATTTTTCAGATAAAAACAAGATTGTAGAAAGGCTGGTCACGCCGCTGTTAACAGCGCCGGTGTTCCCGCCGCAGGGAAAGCCCATCATGATAGTTTATCCTGTAGTAAATGAGACCTCTGAACATATCAGCACAGGCGGGATAACCGATGCAATCAGGATGAAGCTTATTCAATCCGGGAGATTCAGGTTTATAAATGAGCGTGAGAGGGAAAATATTCAAATGGAAACCAGTTATCAGGATCAGGGGTTTGTTGATCCCTCTATGCGGGTCGAAAAGGGAAGGCAGCTGGGTGCGGATTATATATTGAGCGGGACATTAAGATCCATAAAAAATAAACAGCCGGAACAAATGCGTCTTTATAAAAAAGAGCGTATATACTACAGCCTTGATCTCACGATGACCGATCTTAAGACAGGGGAAATAGTATACGCCGATCAGGCAGAACTTGCACGTGAAGCCTCAAAGCCAATAATCGGCTGGTAACCGGAAAGATGTATTTCAGATATATTCTAATAATACTTTTTTTCTTTTCAGCAGGATGCACAACTGCTCCCCTGAAAAAGGCAAGGTACGATTTTTTTTCAGGCAACCTTGATCAGGCAAATCTTGTTTTAAGTGATTGCGACGAAATACCCAAACGAAACCGTCTTCTGTGTTATATGGAAAAGGGTGTTATTCTCCACTACATGGAATCATATAAGGAGAGTACCAGGGTTTTGCTCAGGGCTTCCCAGTTTGTCAGGGACCAGGATCAGATCAGCATAACCGACCAGTCAGCCGCTGTCATGATAAATGACGCGACAACCACATATAAGGGCGAATATTCCGAAAGACTCTGGATACATACATTTCTGATGATGAATTTTCTGTTGCAGAAAAGGTATGAAAGCGCCCTTGTGGAAGCCAAGCAGGCATTAGAGGTCTATGATAAGTATCCCGGTTCTCTTGAAGGAGACCATTTTACCAGGGCGCTCATAGCGCTTTGCTTTGAAAATATGAATCAGCCTGACAGTGCCCGCATAGAATATGAAAAACTGGAAAAGGCTATGGGCGGAAAGGCCTATAGGCCTGATCCGGTTTCACCGGGTAAAGGCGAACTGGTATTGTTTGTTTCGCAGGGGCGGATCCCGGAAAAGATCTCTGCTGATGTTGTTTTCCCCCCTTCCGTCCGGATTTCTATCCCGAGGTATGCCGATTCTTTTTCTCCTTCGCCTGTTGAAATCATGGCAGAAGGAAACAATATTACACCTGATATAATAACAACAGATATGGGTGAGGTTGCACGGAAATCGTTAAATGACAGGGCTGCACAATACCTGACAAGACAGGCCCTGAGGGCAGGTGCAAAGGAGGCCGTTGCTCAGAAGGTTGGTGAAAACAGCGAGATCGTTGAAGTAATGGCAAGGTTAATACTGTTTCTGCTTGAAGAGGCGGATACGCGTTCATGGGAGACCCTGCCTGGAGCCATTACAATGGAGCGGATAATCCTGGATGCAGGAGCGCATGATCTAACGATTTCATCAGGGAATACACAAAGTATCAGGCTCAATGGCATCGATATACCGGAAGGAAAAAGGGTTTACAGGTCTGTAAGGTTTTAATAAACTATTTTATATCAGTTATGAAAAGGAGAAAATATGGTAGATGAAAAGGATAAAAATGAAACCGGAGGCATTAAAAAAGGATCAAACCGCCTTCTGATAGCACTCCTTATCGTTGCCGTTGCTGTTATAACATCCATTATTACAGTCTGGATTGTAATGATATACCTCTTCCCAAAGGAATTCAGGCCTGTCAAACTGAGTGAGCACGAAGAAGTTGTGCTGGAGGAAAAGATATCCCGGCTGGATGCAACAGGCGTTTACTCCCGTACAGATAAAGATGGTTCAAAAATAAAACCGGAAAAACCTCTAACTCCTGAGAAATACAGCGAGGAGGGTTCAGCTAGAGAGATAAGATTCACGGAACGCGAAATAAACGGCCTTCTGGCAAATAACACAGATCTTGCAACAAGGCTTGCGATAGATCTGTCCGATGACCTGGCCAGTGCAAAGCTGCTCATTCCAATGGATCCGGATTTCCCTTTACTTGGCGGGAAAACCCTCAAGGTCACTGCAGGCATTGAACTCAAGTATGTAAATGATAAACCGGTTGTTGCCTTAAGAGGGATAAGCCTTATGGGCGTTCCCATACCAAATGCCTGGCTTGGAGGGATTAAAAATGTTGATCTGGTTAAGGAGTTTGGTACTCAAGATGGGTTCTGGAAAACCTTTTCAGCCGGTATAGAAAATATCAGGGTTGAAGATGGGCACATAACAATAAAACTTAAAGAATAACAGGAGGCATTATGATTCGCTTTATTGTCAGTGTAATATTCATGCTGCTGGTTACTTCCTTTTTATTTCCAGGCAATGCAACATCACAGGATTTAAATGTAAAAGCCAGCTGTTCACGCGAAATGATTCAGAAAGCAGTGGACAGCTATGTGGCCGCCCAGGCTGAGGGCAATATCTCAAAAATGGAGTTAGCTGCAAATGTAAAATATATGGAGAACATGGAAACGGTAGCAAAGGAAAAAGGTCTCTGGAATAAAGCCCTTACCATTGCCTTTCACCGTAGTTATCTTGACCCTGATATCTGCAAGTCCTTTACGGAAATAATCGTGACCGAAGGTGGCCACCCATATGTAATCGGAACAAGGTTGACTGTGGAATACGGAAAGATATCTGAGATAGATTCGCTCGTTACCGACCAGGATGACTGGCTCTTCAATGCAGAGAAATATCTGAAATATTCCAAGATAGAAGACTGGAATATATTACCCCAGGAGAAGCGTAGCAACAGGAGCTACCTGATCCGGGCAGGTAATTCTTATCTCGATATTTTTTTTGATAAAACTGCTGTCGTACCTTGGGGTAAACCATGCGCCAGACTGGAAGGAGGCGCCTATACCCTCGAACCTTTTCCGGGCATGCCGGCGCCCAAAGAAGAACCGGGCTGCGATATTGGCATCCCTGACAATGTCCCGATTGTAAACCGCAATTATATTGTTGATGAGGAGCTAGGAGTAGTAAATATCTTCTGCCGCTTTGGTGATGCAGTTAAAGGAATGCCTGATTCACACACATTCCGCCTGGTAGACGGGAAGCTCAGATATGTCCATACCCTGAGTGTATCACCTCCAGGAATGCAAATGCCTATGCCCAAGAGCATACCGTTAAATAATGATCAGGCGAAACCCCCTGTGAACTAAACAGAAATCCGGACGGGTGGCATAAACATGTTTCTATTATTACCCGTCCGGATTTTTTAATAGAATATTTTTTGACCTGCGGTTAATAATAACTGTATTAAAAAGTAATCACCTTGTCAGCCACCTGCATGGCAGTTACTATATCAAGCATGTTTGTCGTTTCACCTACCTGCTTCTTATCCAGTAAATTAAAATGGTTAAGGCATGTCCCGCAAACAAGAATTTGTATGCCGTTTTTTTCATGATCCTTTAAATCTTCAAGCGCCGGAGAATCATTAATTGTCAATTTTACACCGCTGTTAACAAAGACGATCCTCCAAAGTTCATCTCCCATCTCCTTGATGGTTTTTAAAAAATTTACCATCAGCTTTTCCCCAAGTTCGTCATCACCATGACCAATGGTATTGGATGTAACCATGACCAATATTTTCCTATTAGCACTATCTGTCTTTTCAAGGATTTTATTTTCTTTTGGGGCATCAGCAGCAAGAGTTCCGGAAATATAATAAAGATCAGATTCTCCTTTGACTGTAACATTAAAATTTTTTGTCTCCATAAACCTGGATACATTCTGCTTTGCAGCCTCATTATCAACAAGTATTGTAATTTCGGTTAAACCATCCTTCTCGATGGCCTCTTTCACCCTAAGCACAGGTGCCGGGCAGGCCAAACCCCTGCAGTCTATTTCTCTCATATATTTATCCTGTATTATGATTATGAATATACTTTCTTTGAGATCAGCCTTTAAGTCAAACTGGAAAAACCGATAGGATTAAAAAAATATTATAGGGTATGCCTATTTACCTGAAAACAATTCATATAACGGTAGGTGGATACCAAGTCCGCTCATGGACGAGGTGTCTCAAAATAAAATTAGTTATTAACTATTTCCGTTGAGGTTTACGGCAACCATCTTGGAAACGCCTGCGTTCTCCATAGTAACACCAAACAGGCTGTCCACTATTTCCATCGAACGGCGGTTATGGGTTATCATAAGCACCTGGGAGTATTTCTTTATCTCCTTTAAAAGATCATTAAATCTGTCAACATTTGCCTCATCAAGCGGTGCATCCACCTCATCCAGAAGGCAGAAGGGGCTAGGTTTTATGAGGTAAATGGCAAACAGCAGGGCCATGGCTACAAGGGCCTTTTCACCCCCGGAGAGAAGTCCCATATGGCTTACCTTTTTACCGGGAGGACGGACCTCAACAAGAACGCCGCTTTCAAGGGGGTTGGACTCATCGGTCAGCTTTAGCCATGCCTGACCGCCATTAAAAAGGATGGGGAAGACATTCTGTAACTGGGCATTGATTTCTGCAAAGGTAGTGGTAAACCTTTCAAGGCATGTCTTGTTTATCTTTCTTATAGCCTGCATGATAGACTCTGTCGAGGTCACAAGATCCTCTTTCTGCTTAAGGATAAACTCATAACGCTCCTTCTGCGCCTCATGTTCCTGAATGGCCATAAGGTTAACTTCACCGAGCTTTTCGCGCTGATCCTTCTGAGAATCAAGCTGTTCCCTGGTTTCCTGCTCATTGTAATTTTCACAAAGGTAGTTTCTGTAGAGCTCGTTCAGGTTCAGGTTTGCCCTCTCCTTTACCTGCTCTACAAGGTTCTCCATCCTCACATCGATCTTGGACTGCTCCATCCTTGTAATATTGATTTTTTCCTTCAGGATATTCAGCTCTTCCCGGAGGCTCTCCAGCTTCTTCTCATTTTCGCGTATCCCGGCATGAAAAAGATTCCGTTCCTGCTGGGCATTATCGACCATATCTTTTGCATTCCTGAGCTTTTCATAATACCTGCTGATATTTTCCCTCAGAACCTCTTCTCTTTCTGTGAATGTCCTTTGTTTTGCCTGGCATTCTTTTATATCCAGGGCGATTTTATCCAGCTTGTGCTGTGATTCTTCATAAAAATTATCTATTCTTTCGATTTCACGCGCCAGGCCTTTTCCTTCTTCCACTGAGACCCGGTATTTCATCTTAGCTGCCTCAAGTTCTTCACGAATCTCGTCAAACTCTCTTTCGCATTCGTCAAGTTCTCGCTTCTTCTGCATCAGAAACTCTTCTTCCCTCTGTTTTTTCTCCTCACACTGTATCAACTCATCCTTATTCTTGTTGATTGCATCAGTATGCCTTGCCTCTTCATTAATCCTTTCTTCCAGTTCCTTTGCCAGTCTTTCGGAAAGTCTTTCAAACTGATCAAGTTTATTACTAAGCTGGAAGATAATCTTGTCCAGTTCGTTCAGCTGATCCTGGCATTTGGATTTTTCTTCCCGGAGCGCGGAAAGAGTCTCCTTGATTTTCTCCTCCTGAAGCAGTATCCCGTCCAGACGATCCTTTGTTTCGGCAACCTTTTTTGTTAACTCAGCCACCTTTATTTCAAGTT
>CAZSZQ010000068.1:0-16403 GCA_964610475.1 uncultured Desulfatiglans sp. | reverse complement strand
TCTTTAAAGTTAAAACACATGGTAAAAAGCTGTTTGATCTCATTCATGAAAATGCATCTCCTTGCCGTATAAAGGCCTATAAAGGCTTTTTATAGTAACCTTCACTAAAAACTGACAATAATTCAATTTCCTAACCGGAAATTAATGTTTTTTATTATACCTTAAAGCACGGTGGAAAATCCTCCGTCCACCTTGATATCCGCGCCGTTTATATAATCTGATGCCTTTGAGGCAAGGAAAAGGGCTGTTCCCATTAGGTCATCAAGATCTCCCCACCTGCCTGCCGAGATTCTGTCTCTTATCTTGTTGTAAAACACAGGATTGCTGCTTATGGCTGTATTGACTTCAGTATGGATAAAGCCGGGACATATTGCATTGCACTGAATATTATACTGACCCAGTTCATTGGCAAATGACCTTGTAATCCCTATGACCCCGTGCTTTGCCGTGATATATGGCGGACACATCTTATCCCCGGTGTATGAAAGTGCGGAACCTATGTTTATAATCTTTCCCCCGCCCTGTTCCTTCATCACCTTTGCAACCTCATGCCCTAAAAAGTAGACAGCCTTCAGATTAAGTTCCGTAACCCTGTCAAACTGCTCATCTGGAAACTCGAAAAAAGGGGCAAAGTGGTTTGTGCCTGCATTGTTTACTAGTATATCTATCCTGCCGTATCGGGCCATGCACCCTTTTACCACTTCCTTAACGTGGATTCTGTCGGTCAGGTCACCCTTGATAAATGCAACCTTTCTTCCTTCCGCCTCTATGAGATTTTTTATATCTGACACATCATCGGTAAAGTGCGGGATATAGAGATCTGCGCCCGCCTTGGCAAATGCAACAGCATAGCCCATGCCAAGCCCCTGGTTTGCCCCTGTTACGATTGCAATCTTTCCCCTGAGGCTGAAATAATCCATGGAAAATGCAGCGATTTTTTCTATAGAATTCATTTTCTTTCCTCCTTACAGGATGGTTTTATTATTCATGAGTTCGTAAACTCTCTTTGCTATACCGTCAGGATCCATACCGTAATATTTATAGACCTCATCAGGATCGCCCAGCACTGCAAATTCATCCGGCAGCCCTATACGTTTGAATTTTCCGGAGAAGCCTGCCTCCAGGAGAAATTCTGCCACTGCCCCGCCGAGCCCGCCATTAATGGAGTGCTCTTCAACAGTAACAATATTGCCGGTCTCCCTTGCACATTTAAGTATCATGTCGGTATCCATGGGCTTTACTGTGTGCATATCAACCACCCTTGCATTGATGCCATATTTTTCCTTCAATTTTTTAGCGCCCATAAGCGACCAGTACACACTTGACCCTGCAGAAATAATTGTGAGATCATTTCCCTGAAGGGTCTCTATCGCCTTTCCGAATTCATACTCATAATCGTTATCTGCATACACATTTGGCGAGCCCCCCCTGTCTATCCTTATAATCATTGGGCCTTCGAATATGAGGGACTGTCTTACGGCCTTGCAGCACTGACCCGCATCAGCAGGGACAATCACGGTAAGGTTGGGGATAGCGCGGTACAGGGCAAGATCCGCTATACAGTTGTGGGTAGGGCCTCCTCCTGCAGTAACGCCAGCATGTGTTCCTATAAGACGCACATTAACCTCATTATATGCTATGTCTGTGTGCAGCTGATCGGCAGCCCGCAGAGAGAGAAAAGGGCCGAATACCTGTGCGTAAACCACCTCACCGGAAAGGGCAAGCCCGCATGCTGCGCCAACCTGGTTCGGTTCTGCAATTCCAAAGTTGAAGCATCGTTCAGGATATTTTTTTAACAGCTTCCCTGCGCTGCTTGATGGCGCCACATTGTCGCTGTAGGTAAATACAAAATCAAGGCCTTCATCCGCCATACGGAAAAGCTCTTCGCCATAGGCTTCCCTTGCATTACTCAGCATCTGATCAAAATTAAATGTTGTTTTTACCGCCATTATCAGCACTCCTTTCTATGTTTTAAAACACATTCAAGGGCCTCGTTAAGCTGTTCAAGGGCTATCCCACCCCCATGCCATTTTTCATTGTTTTCCATGAAATCCACGCATTTTCCCTTTGTGGTATTTGCGATTATGCAGAAAGGTCTTCTGCGTTCCACAGGCTCTGCCGGCGGAAGCGCCTCCAGGGCGCTGCACACTGAATGCATGTCGTTACCCTCTATGAATACACAATCCCAACCGAATGCCCTGAGCCTTTCATCAAGGGGGTCAATATTCATTACCTGCTTTGTAGGGCCTGTCATCTGAAGACCGTTTTTATCCACAATTAACAGAAGGTTCCCCAGCTTGTAATGGCTCGCTGCCGAAATAGCCTCCCAGTTGGATCCCTCATCCAGTTCTCCGTCGCCGACCATTACAATCGTCCGCCATCTCTTTTTCTTCTTGCGTGCGCCAAGTGCAAGTCCAAGGGCTATGGGGAGTCCGTGACCAAGAGAACCGGCGGAAACCTCTATCTGGGGGACATATTTACGGTTGCTGTGCATGCCGAATATGGCAGTGTCCAGTGTTTCAAAATGCTCTACCATGTAGTCCATGGTGTAGGCGCCCAGGTCAGAAAAAATGGTGTAAAGGGTTTCGCTGCAGTGTCCCTTGCTGAGAACGAATCTGTCCCGTTCAGGGTTTTCAGGATCATGCACACTGTAATTCATGTATCTGTAGTAAAGCGCAACGGCTACTTCCACCATGGAGAGTTCTCCTCCCAAATGGCCCATGCCTATACGGTATATAAAGTTGAGCAGGTCAACACGTATCTTGCAGGCCTTGTCCTCCAGCTCCTTTACCACGTTCATATCCAGTTTCTTTTCAACCATTGGCAGTTCTCCTTGATTAGATATTATTACACCTGATCAGTATCTTTGGATATTTTCCTGATACCTGGGCCCTGAACGCCTCTTCAACATCATCTATATAAAAGACCTTTGATGTAAACTCTTTAAGCTGCATTTTAGGGAGTATCTGTATTGCCCTTGGAAAGGCATAGGGCGCCACATACATGCCGGTAATATTGAGTTCATTTGAAAAGCAGTGTTTGTAAAGGTTAAACGGCATTTCATATGTATTAGGATACATGGCCGCATATATGAGCAGGCCCCCCTTTGCAGTAATAAAGGGGAGGTCATATACAGCCTTTACTGCACCGGAGCAGTCAATCGTCACATCGTATCCTTTACCACTGGTCAGGTCCATTGCTGCTTCCCTCACATTCTGGGAAATGGGATCAATAACGTGATCGGCCCCGAACTTGATGGCCATCTGCCTGCGCTCGTGAATAGGTTCGATAAGGGTAAGGTTGGAGGCGCCCGACATATGTATTGCCTGAGTCGCCAGAAGACCTATTGGGCCCCCGCCGCATATGGCTACCCTTTGGCCGAATTTAAGCTTTACCTTGTCCATGAGCCGTACAGCAATGGAGACAGGTTCAAGAAGGCAGCCTTCCTTAAGATCTATCTCATCAGGCAGCTTATAGACCTGTGATTCATGCCATACAGTATATTCGCTCATGCCGGGTTTATTTGACTCGTCCCCGTATTCACAGAACTGCTGCTGGCCGTTCTGGCAGTAATAACAGGTTCCGCAGAACTTCAAGAAATTGCCGCCGATCCTGTCTCCAGGCTTAAGACCCTTCTTTTTGGCCTTTGGCCCGACCTCCTCTATAATACCGGAAAGCTCGTGACCTATCCCAAAGGGGACTTTCCATCCAAAGATATTTTCTACAAGATGCGGATCTGAACCGCATATGGCACAATAGGCAACCTTTATTCTGACCTCCTCATCCCCAAGGGGATATTCAGGGATATCCCTTACCGTGATCTTTCCGCGTTTTTCAACAACCGGATCAGTCAGGCTGCCTGTTTTGACTACTGTAACCGATTTCATAAATATCCATGCCTCCCTTTTAAATTGGAACCTGTCTCCCAGATAATACACCCTCCGAAACATGCTACGGCGGAGGACGGGTAGTGAGAAAAACTATATTTTTTAACTCGAATTAAATCAGTAGCACACCATCGCACGGATGGCAAAAGAAAAACTACAAATTCAAATGTTCATTAACACCCTATATGGATATCGAATTTTGAAGTGTTGTGTCTATTCCATGTAACGCCCTGCCAAAATTGTAATCGGGTCTTTCATCTGATAAGCCCCCTCTTCGGTTTCTACTGCAAAATCCGGGTATAGTAATAGCTGATATTGATAAAAATGCTGAAGTCCTGTATATAATTCAGTCGTCACATTGTATGGAGAGCAGGGGGCTCATAACCATGAATACAGTCATTTACTATTTCACCGGAAGCGGTAATTCACGGAAGATTGCAAAGGATTTAGCTGAAAAGCTGGATAATACTGAGATTATCCGGATAACGAAGAGGCTGGTTGATTCCGGGCCAATCAATATCACAGGCAAAACCGGGATTATATTCCCTGTTTATGTAAGCGGTCTTCCTGTGATAGTTGAAGCATTCGTTAACCGGCTTGAAATTGCGGATGCTGCCTACCTGTTTGCCATCGCAAATTTTGGTGAATCAGCCGGGGTCTCGCTTGTGCAATTGGATGACCTTCTCATGAAAAAAGGTAAGGACCTTTCTGCAGCATTTGAGATACTCATGCCTGACAATACACAGATTATGTTTCCTCCCGGAACAAAGGAAGAACAGGAAGAGTGTCTGAAGGCTCAGAAGGATATGATACCGGAAATAGCCTCAGTTTTAAGCAATGGAATAAAACACACAGATAAAATTGATACGGTCAGGAAATCTGGCCAGACAAGGCCACATATTTTCACTCCTTCCGTGATGGCTAAAGAATTTTACAGCGATGATAAGTGCGACTCATGCGGGAAATGCGCCAAGGTCTGCCCTGTGAATAATATAACGCTATCCAATGGAAAACCTTTTTGGCATTATCATTGCGAGTTGTGCCTCGCATGCATGCAGTGGTGCCCTCATGAGGCAATACAGTTTGGAGAAAAATCAAAAGAATGGGGCAGATACCGGAACCCGTATGT
The DNA here is from genome assembly GCA_964610475.1 of uncultured Desulfatiglans sp. Classification (GTDB taxonomy): domain Bacteria; phylum Desulfobacterota; class DSM-4660; order Desulfatiglandales; family HGW-15; genus JAAZBV01. The sequence continues at coordinate 11,387 of CAZSZQ010000068.1, read as the reverse complement.
TGATATCAATGAGATGTTTTTGTAAAAACAGTATGTGGGTGAAGCAAAAAACACAGTAAAAGGAAACACAGATAATGCGTGAATACTCAAAAACAGATACTTTAATTGCAAACATTCCGTATTTCGGAATGATCCTACTGGGCGCTCTGACAATAGCTTATGCTGGTACATTCTCTATCTTAAGCATAGCATGGGCATGTGCTTATCTAATCTATGGCATAGCCGGAGCTTTCTGGATCATGATTTTTGTATGTCCGTATTGTCACTACTACGCAACCAGAGGATGCCCGTGCGGTTATGGAATGATATCAGGGAGAATCGTGAAGAAGGGAGAGAAGGATTGCTTTGCACAGAAATTTAAACGCCATATTCCCGTTATTATTCCGCTCTGGATTATACCTGTGATTTATGGCGGGATCAAATTATACACATCCTTTTCCTGGGTGCTTTTAGGTCTTCTATTAGCCTTTATTATTGAATCATGGATCATTTTACCCCTGGTATCAAAAAAACATGCCTGCGTTGATTGTCCCCAAAAAGATCAGTGTCCATGGATGGGTAAATAATCCAAATAGCGTAACATGGAAAATGAAAAAAACAATATGACATAAGGAAAGGATCATGAGCACAGATAAAAACAAAAAAGTTGTAGAAGGTATTTTTAATGGTACTCTGGAATTAATGGATTACTTTGCAGAGGATGGTGTCTGGGTTGTTAATGGAATCGGCTCATATCATGGAAAAAAGCAGATCATGGATGAACTCCTTTTACCATTTATAAACCTGATAGAAACAATGGGGAAATGGGTTATAACAAACATGATAGCAGAAGGCAACCAGGTAGCTGCTGAGATGCATGCAGTAGAGAGGGTTACAAAGGCGGGTTTACCGTATAACAACACCTATTGTGTCATGTTCAAATTTGATAATGGAAAAATAACACAACTCACTGAATACTGTGACACAGATTTACTTAAAAACAGGTTTCCGGAATTGAATTTGTGAATAGGGTTAATCTAAGGATATTAAGGTATGCAATCGTTTGTAATGAAAACTGACATGGGTATTAAAAAAGAACATGGATAAAAATACAAGGAACTTTTTTATCCGCCAATATGTTTTATAACGGTTTTTTATTACCTGTTTTCTTTTTTATCTGGAGACATCATATGATAAAAAAAATCTTATTAAGTATCCTTGGGTTAATAGTTATTGTCGTTGTGGCTATATTTGTTATCTATTCATTAGATAAAAACAGACGTTTAACCGGATTAGAGTCTGAGAGCCAGTTGGCTGAAACCTCAGCAGGAACCATTGAATACAAAATAACAGGTGATAAGGGCCCGGTAGTCCTTGTAATGCATGGGACGCCAGGCGGTTATGACTTCGATTTTCCAATAGAAGGATATCGTGTTCTGATGCCTTCCAGACCTGGCTATTTACGCACGCCTTTAGAAGCTGGAAAGACACCTGTTGAACAGGCAAAGGCTTTTTCGGCTTTACTGGATTCTTTAGGAATAGAAAGAGTAATTGTATTAGGAGGATCAGGAGGCGGACCAGCAGCGATTAGTTTTGCAGCTCTTTTTCCTGAAAAAACTATCGCCCTGGGTTTGGCAATGGCGGTCTCACAAAAAGAGAGTCCAATGGAATATGAAGAGCCATTTTTTATGAAATCTGATTTCTTCATGTGGGGACTTTTTTCCTTGATGCAAAATGATAAAGTTTTCAAGTCAATGTTGAGCGGTTTAATACCTGAGCAAACAAACAGACAACTAATTTTTGAAGATTCCAAAAAACTTGGGATGATAAAGAAATTTATGTGGAGCATTTGGCCTCCTTCACAAAGGGCAGCCGGACAATTAAATGATACTAAACAGTTTATCACATTTGATCCCCCTGTTTCAGAGGTTAAAGTGCCAACACTAATAATACATGGGTCTAAAGATTTGTCTGTGCCTGTTGAGCAAAGTAAAAGAGCGGCTGAGCTGATTCCGGGTTCACAACTTGAAATAATAGAAGGCGCAGATCATTTGGTATATTTCACCCATTATGACGAATTTATGAAAATCACAAATAAATTTCTCAAGGAGGTTGTTGCGAATAGTCAACATAATGAACAGAATAAGGAAGGAGATTCATTTTAATCCGTCAGAGGCGGACGATTAAGCCAAAGGCTAATAAAGGTTTAACTCCCCACCGCTTGCGTTTTTATGAACATTATAGTCTCCTTAGAGTCTTTAAAGGTATGATCGAAAAATTTTTAGGATCACTTTAATGCCAAATTCAAATATGTTTGGATAACATTAAAATATTAGGTCTGGGGAATCCCAACGCGCCGCACTATATCCTGAAAACGGGCATCTGATCTCAGGGAGTCAAACCACTCCCATGCCTTCAGCAGAACCATAAGTCCGTCGCGTTCTTTATAGGATTGTTCAAGGCATTTGATCGCATTATCTGCATCACCGGACCTTGCATAGTTTCTGGCCTGAAAGATCGCCCGTTTATCTTCACAAAGCGGTCGCTTTATCCCATCAACCGGGCTGTCCCCCATGGCTCCGAACTGCACCTCCAGGGCCCAACGATAATAGCCGGAGGCCCCGCCCTGCTGAAGCGCACGGCGTGCCTTTTTGACACCGCTATTCGTGAAAAAGCCGGCCTTCTCATACTCTGTGATCATTTCCTCGAGCCGACACTGCGCCTCATACACACGGGCAAGAACGAAATGAGCCCGCGGGTAGCCCGGATCAAGATCAAGTGCCTGTGAGGCATATGCAATTGACTGGCGGTAATCCCTGATCCACCAGCAGATTTCCTCTGCCACACTTAAGAATATCAGGTTGACAGGGTCCAGGTTGATGACGCTATGCAGCTCTACCAGTGTTTTTTCAGTCTCCAGTTTTGTCGCCGCAAGGCCTGCCCGATAAATATGAGCAAGGGCATTGTTGGGCTCGAAATTCCCCGCCCTGTCAATGGCCTGTTCTGCTCTTTCCCAGTCCCAGTCATGGAAGAGATATATCATTGCAATAACTCCATGTGCCTGGGCAAGCGTCTGATCAATATCCAAGGCCTGTTCAGCCGACCTTCTGGCCATTGCCAGCAACTGCCTCTGTTTCATTACGCTCAAGTTGTTACCGGTGGGTAATCCGCCGGTCAGGTATGTACTGGCGAGTGCAGCGTGGGCTTCTGCAAACAGAGGATCTCCGGCAACAGCCTGCTCCAGAAAACTGATCGCACGGCGTACATCTTCAGGTGTGTATTTAGCAAGAAAATACTGCCCCTTGAGATAGGCTTCCAGGACACCGGGGTCTACGCGGTGCTTCCCGCTGAGCCTCTCCGATTCCTCTGGTGTGACAATAGCACTGATTTCCCGGGCAATTGCCTGTGCGATCTCGGAATGCATCGCTAGGACATCTCCAATATCCCGATCATATATTTCAGCCCAGAAATGTTCATCAGTTGCCCCATGAACCAACTGAGCGCTGACGCGCACCCGCTCCTTGGTGACAAGGACTGTTCCTTCGATAATTGCCTCTACGCCAAGTTCACGGGCAATCTGCGGCACCTTCTTATTTGTCTGTTTGTAACTCATCACGGATGTACGCGAAATAACCTTCAGTGTCCGAATCTTTGCAAGGGATGAAATCAACGACTCTGTCATGCCATCGGCAAAATATTCCAGTTGCGGGTCTCCTGTAATGTTGGTCAAAGGCAGGACCGCAATGGAGCGGATTTTCTCCTTTGGGATTTCTACCCGCACAACCGGCGCAACCATGCGGTAGCCCCATCCCCGGACAGCCGAAATATACCTGGGGGTCTCGTCCAAGTCTCCAAGAGATTTTCTAAGAACACGTACACGCTGAGATAGTGTCTCATCATTTACATACTCATCCGGCCAGACAGTCTCCAGAAGATCATGTCTGCTTATTACGTTTGGAGCACATTTCGCCAGGGCCACGAGCAGGTGGAAAGATCGTGGTGAGAGATCAATGCTATCCTGACCACGAGTCACAGTTTTATTCGTGGTGTCAACAGTAAGATCGCCAATTTGAAATTGTTCACCCATAGGCTTACCTTGCAGAATTGCTTATCTTTATATAAAAAACCGGGAAATCAGTAATGAGTCATCAAATCATCATCAAAACGTCATGCAGCAGAATGAAAACTATCGTATTATAGGCCTGGAAATCAAGAGAAAATGTGGACTAAATTTTGTTATTTTAGTTTAATTAACCAATTTTTATTAAATTGATATAAATAAAAGGAAGCCTGTCATGAGAGCACTGGAAATAACCTTTCTGATTTTGACCTTGTTTGTGCTTATCCGGTCTCTAAAGAACGATGGGTCCATGTCATTTGCCTCTTCGATATATGGATGCACGTTTCTGGTATTCGTAATTCATCTTATAATCGAAGGCTGGCGCTGGCAGATGGTTCCTGCCTATGCGGCTGGTATAATAATCCTGGCTTTCGGGGTAAAAAGTAAATTTTCCAACCATGATGATGCTGAAACGCAGCCCCTCAGCCGATGGCTAACTTTATGGAAAACCCTTTTATCAGGAGCAGGGGTACTCTTTCTAATTGTTTCAGGAGTTCTTTCCTGGGCACTCCCGGTTTTTAAAATACCGACACCTACCGGAGAGTATCAGGTAGGCACAAGACAGTGGTATCTTATGGACAAATCACGCGGGGAAACCTTTACCGACAATCCGGATGATTATCGTGAGATTTCCGTGTGGGGCTGGTATCCGGCCAAAGTGTCAGGCGTGAGCAGAAGATCGGAGTATTTAAAGAACAGAAGGCTTACAGGAAAGGCAGTGCTTACTGACCCGAATGCATCGGATATGCTTGGCCTGACTTGGCTTGGTGAAGCAGCAGCAGTAATACTTTTTGATGATATGCGTCTTGTCCGCACCCATTCATACCAGGAGGCTCCAGTATCACAAAAAAAGGGGCCATATCCTGTGCTTGTTTTTTCACATGGTTATGGAGCTATTGCAGTACAAAACACCGCTTTAATGGAAGAACTGGCCAGTCATGGTTACGCTGTGTTCAGCATCGGACATACTTATGAATCCATTGTGGAAATATTTCCTGACGGTCGGATGATGCGCTTCTCCCCAAAAAATGAAATCGATATGACTATTTCGAATCTGGGAAAAGGTGCAGAAAAAATTAAAACCGGCGATCTTGAAGCGTCAATCGCCCTCATGAAAAAATTCAATACACCTGAGGCATGGGGGGACAGTCTAAATATCTGGACTGCAGATACGCAATTTGTAATAGACTGGCTGGAGAAGATGAATACAGATGATCCGGCAGGCCCTTTTTATGGAAAACTCGATCTGAATAAGTTGGGGGTTTTCGGGATGTCCTTCGGGGGTGCTACAGCTTCACAGGTTTTGTTTGAAGACCATCGTGTAAAGGCCGCTATTAATTTGGATGGCGGACTACCTGTTGGAGATTTGATTGATCACCCTCTAAATAAACCTTATATGTATATGAACAGCGAACCCTCGACAGCACTGGCAGAGGTGAACCAGACAGTATTCGATTACATGATGGGTAGATCTGATACCGCTTTCTACAGCATGACAGTCACAGGGTCGAAACATAACAACTTTATGGATCTTTCGGTATATTCGCCTCTTTTAAAATATACCGGGCTGCTTGGAGATATAGATGGCTACAAAATGCTTAAGATTATGAATGCCTATGCCCTTGCATTTTTTAACAGGCATCTTAAAGGGATTGATTCACCTCTACTCGATGGGGTTTCATCTGAGTTTCCTGAAGTGATCCTGAAGACAAAAAGTAATGGGATTCTACAATAGGATGGTGAATAATGCGGTTGATTAAGAAAAATATGAACATCCAACATCGAACGTCCAACTTTGAACATCCAATGAAAAACAAAAAACAATGTATTCTGCGTTTAATTGAACGTTGGACGTTGAATGTTGAACGTTGGAAGTTCACCTTTTTACCTGTTTATATCTTTTGTGGTATCTCTTTTTCAATCAAGATGACAAAACACTGCTTAAATCAACACAACATCGGGTTTTACACCCAACAGATAAAGAGGCAGCATGTTAAATGCTACTCTACGAAATACATATTAACCAAACCTTTATAAAGGAGGCTTTATGAAACTTCAAAAAATTGGTGGGATTGCGGTAATTGTTTCTATATTTGTATGGTTTGTGGCCGTTATAATATACAACCGCTTTGGTCTTCCGGTTGATCCGGTCAAAGCGATGGAGGCATATTCGGTTTCGCCGACTTATACCAATGCATGCCTGTTGCTGATTGCGGTTTGCTACCTTTTATTGATGATCTTTTTCCTGGCTCTTCATGAGCGCATGCACACCTATGCCCCGTATCTAACACGCATAATGCTGATAGCCATTTCTGCCGCAGCTACCGTGGGAATTATGGATACTGTTGTATGGAAAACAGGGTTGGATGTGATCGTTCCGACCCGGGATGTCTCAGCATATAGAGCAATCAATGCCATATTAACCGGCTTGTATAACGCGGCCGGTCATGCAGCTATGTGGGCTACGCTTTTTGCCGGATGGGCAATCCTGAAATCAAGGGCATTTTCGCCTATTCTCGGCTGGCTGAGTATTGCAGCCAGTATCCTGGCGATACTCAGATTAATAATTCCCCAGTTAGGACTGGTATATCCATTTTATATTGCTTATGTAGCCATCATCTGGATGGGGATCGAGATGCTGAGGAAAAAACCAAATATCGACAACCAGTGAACTTGGTGTAGCATAAATGTAGAATGGCCGGATCATGCCTTAAAAATTGCTGGATAAATCATTCTTTGAGGAATATGCAGCTTGACATGGGCTACTTAAGTACACAGAGGGATAAATATAACGACAAATATCCTTGTTAAACCAAGTTCTGTGGTTTTCGTAGGGTCAGGATTTACTCCTGACCATTTTTAGGTGGGGTATAAAACCCCACCCTTCTACGTCTGTGAAAAAGCGAAATTATGAACACCAAAAAAAATATCATACAGACAGCAGCGGCATTAAACGGGATTGCCGCCTTCATCATCGGAATTCCCGGCTTGATTTTTATGGGCTTCTTTATTCTACTGCCCTGATTGCGATAATTACAGCGGCCGCAGCAATTGCCTTCAATATATCATTTTATTCAAATACCCTCGTCGGCCTTACACAAAGAATGGTTTATTTCCCTTACTATATCTTGATTCTGGTGATTTCCATAAAAATACTTAGGGATGGGATGTACCATTAATTTGCATGCATCGGTTCACAAGCACCTGAAAATTAATACCATCATCAAAGTTTCCTCAAATCATCACCAAAACATCATGCAGCAATAGCATGAATTTCCTATCATGCATTCAGTTATCAGATATTAATCCGGAACAACACCCGGTCTGTCATTCTGCGGCTTGCTTGTCGGACTATAGCCTTGGGCGACGGCTGAACCGCGGAATCCAGTTTTTTATAAATGTATTTAACGCCAATGAGGAGGCCAGGATGATGTCTCATACTCGAATTTTTGGTATTTTCATTGCTCTTATTATTTTTGTGACTGTATTCGCCATGATATGAGCAAATTCAGTCCGGGAATACCAAAAGAATATTGTTCATTTTAAATACTAGATGATAAGTGCCGAGACATCGAGGACAGAACACATTCTTTAAGTCATACTTATAACCAAAAGACAGATTAGAGATGAAACGATTTTTTATCATAATACAATAATGCTCCATAGATCTGCAATACCGCAAAGTCATTAGGCAGGTAATTGAAGAAAAATAGAAAGAGTTCAGGGTTTTTGGATCAAAGCTTTTATTTGTTTCATTGGAAGTTGAAAATTGACGTCCGATGTTGAATGTTCATACTTTGCTTACGTCAACAACATTGGATTTTACACACCACCGAAATTGTGAATATATTGACTAATATTATATTGACATACACAGCCAACGTTAATATATATTTTCCATCAAAACGGGAATTCTTCTCAAAACTTTACAAAATTCAATATCTATAACCTGCATCGCTTTGAGAGAGCCTGAGATGGCATTGGGTTTATTTTTCTGATCCTGACTTTGGTTTTTCATAATATAGTCTTTTAGTATGCAACCAGTAGGAGGTTTATCTGATTTGCATATCAACATTTTTGAAACAGGAGCATATATGAAACTTCAAAAACTTGACCAGAGACCCATAACTGGGAAAAAAAGCATATTAAAACGAGTCTTCCTTTTCGTTGCTGGTTCAATTTTGGCGCTTATCCTGATTCTCGGTATTATCGTATACAGTTGGACCTTTACAGAACATGGAAGGCTTGATCCCGAGGTTGCTGTAGCATTAAAACTAATGCCTGACCTGCCAGATCCTAACACCGTATCACCCTCTGAGGCTGTAAAGCTTTTACGAAAACCCGGACGTACCTCTCGAACCAAGGCAACTGAATTATTTCATGTAGAGGATCGGAAAATACCTGGCCCGCTCGGAGAAATCCCGATCCGTGTATATCAGCCCATTGACTCTGGCGGCCTCCCGATTCTTATCTGGTATCACGGCGGAGGGTTCACCATGGGGGATCTGGATGGTTCCGATGATTTCTGCCGAAAAATGTCGATACTTTCCGGAGCGATAGTTATTTCGGTGGATTACCGGCTTGCACCAGAATATACTTTCCCTGCTGCGGCAGAGGATGCCTATGCAGCCCTTGCCTGGGTGGCAAAGAATGCCGAACTGATTTCAGGAGACAATCGACGTATCGCGGTCATGGGCGGGAGCGCTGGCGGGTGTCTTTCTGCTGTAACAACCCTGATGGCAAGGGATCGGGGAGGCCCCTCTATTCTTTATCAGGTTCTTTGCTTCCCTTCCACGGATCAGAGTGATTCTGACTTTCCCTCCCACACTCTGTATGCGAAAGGGTATTACCTTACATATGATTGGTTAAAATTTTTCCGCAGGCAATACATCCCCAATGCATCCGAAAGAAAACATCCATATGCATCACCTCTCCTTGCAACTGATCACAGCGGTCTTCCTCCTGCCTTGATTATAACCGCTGAGTTCGACCCTGTCCGGGACGAAGGAGAAGCCTATGCACAAAAACTAAAAGAATCCGGGGTTTTGGTGCGGCACAAACGCTATACCGGAGTTGTTCATGGATTTGTTACTGTTCCATTCATCCGCAAAGCAAACCAGGCAATCAATGAATCTGTGGTAGCCCTCAAAGAAGCATTCAGCAAAGGTTTCAGTGAAGAAAAAGAAATGTGAAAACTATAAAAGGAGGATACATGAAGCTTCAAAAACTAGGTGGATATGCCGCCATTCTCAGTGTAGTGTGCGGCACAGGAATGAACTGGTTTTACTTTATTGATAACGATTTGATGAACAATCCGGTTAATATTCGTCTCTTCTGTATTTTGATGATCATCTGGTCGATTTTTATTCTAATAACTTTTTTAGTTCTTCATGAAAGATGGAAAGATCAAATGCCTGTTCTCATGCGTATTATGCTGATCGCAGGGTCTGCCGGGGTAGTCCTTCAGATTGCATGCAGGATAACCATCATCGGAGGAATAGGACTTCAAAGTGAGTATACTGCTGTTTTTGAGCGGATAGTTACCGGATTTCACCTTGCTGCAATTCATGCCATTGCATGGGCTTCTCTCTTCGTAGGAGTGGCTATTTTACGAACGCAGTCATTCTCACGAATTCTTGGATGGCTGTTCACTGCAATAGGGGTTTGGTGGATACCAACACATGTCATACCAATTCCGCCTGAACTTCAAATTCTAAAAATTATTGATCATTTGCTATTCGGGGTGTGCTTTGTCTGGATTGGAATTGCGATGATATGTAATAAACAACCGGAGCTGATAGAAAACAAAATAACGAAAGCGTTGGAATAGTAAATCATGCACCAACTTATCTGAATGAATAGACTGAGAACATATTGTATAGTTGTTGTTTCTAAATAATAGGAATTGTAGAAGGTAAATGGATATCTTGATCAAGCCTTGGTGTGACGAGTCGTATATGTGTAACTATATCAGGTTTCAGCATCCAACAAATGGATGAACAATGTCATTCCGCGATTCCGATCGCGCGATCCAGGTGTCTTTCTAAGGCTGATTAAAATAAAGAGAAAAACAATGCGTAGATATTTCAAATGGATTTTTACAGGCTTATTTATCCTGCTGGGTATTGCCGCAGTTTATCCTTTTGTGGCGGGTGATATGGAAACCCTCGAATTGAACGACGCTGCACGTGCATCAATGCCCAATGAATCCTTCGTTAAATTGTCGGATGGGCATACACATTACGAATGGGCCGGCCCGGAAAATGGCCAACCGGTTGTACTGGTATGCGGTGCTTTAACTCCTATGTTTATATGGGATTATGAATTCAAAGCCCTCGCAGATGCGGGTTTTCATGTTCTGCGTTATGATCACTTCGGGCGCGGTTTATCAGACCGGCCTGATTATAGAGCTGACCTCTATGACCGGCAATTACTTGAACTGCTCAATTCACAAAATATAAAAACGCCGGTTGATATGGTAGGAAGATCAATGGGCGGAGCCTTAACAATCCGGTTCGCCGATCGTTATCCCGAAAGGGTCCGGAGATTTGCACTCCTTGCGCCCGCAGGATTTCCGGCCCCTGTCCCTTTGAATATACGGATCGCATGCTGGCCCTTTGTGGGTGAATGGGCTATGAAGGCTGTAGGAGACCGGGCGATTGTTTCCAAAACGGCTCAGGGCGTTGAAAACCCTGCCAGAATACCGGAGTATATACAGAAATTTCCGGAACAGATGAAGTATAAAGGATTCAAACGTTCTGTGCTGGCTATGATAAGGGACGGCTCATTTTTTAACTTGAAAACTGTTTACGAACGTGTTGGTAAAAGCGGCAAACAGGGTATTCTTTTCATGGGAACCAAAGATCGTAATATACCATTTGAACATCACCTTTTAATACAGGCTGCTATCCCATCAATCGAGTTTCACGCTATTGAGGGTAAAGGACATGATCTGGTTTTTAGTTGGCCTGAGGCAGTTAACCCTTTATTGATCGAATTTCTCAAAAAATGAACTTCCAACGTTAACCCTGTTAAATAAGGTTACTTCCGGGAAATTTAACTGGGTAAAGACTTTAGGCTGTCAGGTATTATTAAATATTGGTTGCAGTCTCTAATACTCCTTTTGCCCATTGATTAATGCTTTTACCATTTGATTCGGCAGCGGCAGCTATAGCTGCATGAACTTCCACAGGTATTCGTAACATCAAATTGCCAGAATAGGGTTTATTAGGTTTTTGCTTGAGCTTTTTGCATGCTTCAAGGTAATTATCTACAGCCTCTTTGAATG
>CAZSZQ010000067.1:0-16591 GCA_964610475.1 uncultured Desulfatiglans sp. | reverse complement strand
GGAAAAAGCTTATGGTATTTGTGGAGATAGACAGATGCTGCGCTGACGCTATTACTGCCCTTACAGGGTGCAGGCCGGGAAAGCGGACAATGAAGGTATATGATTATGGCAAGATGGCCGCAACCTTTCTAAACCTTGAAACCATGAAGTCAGTAAGGGTTTCAACAAAGGGGCGACGAAAAGATCAGGAGAAACAAGGCGGCGAGATGCCTGATTTCTCAAAGATACCCGAAGAAGACCTCTTTAATGTTAAGGATGTGAAGGTACCCTTAAAACCTGAAGACATGCCAGGGAAACCATTACGCCGGGTTGTCTGTGCATCCTGCGGTGAAGGCATCATGGATGCCCGTGATGTGGAAGAAAACGGTGAGACCATCTGCAGGCCATGCTGGCAGAAAAAGAATTACTATGCCCTTGCCTGACGCATGTTAAAGGCAGAATTAGATAAGAGTTAAAGGGGGCAATATAGTTGGTTACAGACAGCAAATATATACTGGTTCATCTGATTGCAGGCTTAAGAAACCTTCGGATATGGTCCGGTTTAACGGCCATATTTATGACCTTGCTGATCTTTGCGCTTACGTCTGCACTTCTGGGGCCTAAGAAAAATTACCCTGTCATGAATAGATACATAATACAGAATAAGGAAATTTATTTTAATCAGCCTGATACCCCTGAAGAGCTTAAAGAGCCGGAATCACTGGAACCGCTATCAAAAAAGCTCCATATCCTGGTAAGTCCTGCCTTGGTAAAAGGTCCAAAACCGAGCGCTCATCTGGCCTTTGAAATAAACACTGGTTTTACCGGATCTTCTGATTTTAAATTCCCTTCTCGTGCCGGGATATCGGCACTTGAACTGGGTCTCCCCACTATCTTCAATTCTAGTGACCTTGATCACCCGTTAGTTTCTGTTAAACGAATGCCGCCTGTTTATCCTCTACAGGCTAAACAGAAAAAAATACAGGGGTATGTGACAATACAGTTTATTGTGAATACCCATGGAGCAGTGGAGGATGTCACGGTAATAGAATCAAACCCCTCCGGTGTATTTGATCAGAGTGTTATTTCCTGTGTTTACAAATGGCTTTTTAAACCCGGTGCAGTTAATGGAGAGGTGGTTAATACACTCGCCCAGACAACCGTGAATTTTGAACTTGAACAGAATTGATTTAAAAATAGGCTGTAGACTTTAGGCTATAGGCTTTTAGGGTTTTCTTTTCAGCCTTCAGCCTTCATCCTTCAGCCTTCTTTTAATGCCACTTAGTGTTATTGGAGTGTTTTTCAAACAGGGCCTCACGGAACTGCACATACCTGATCATCTCATCGAGGCTTAATACGATATGGGGTTCATACATGTAATGTGCGGTTTCGGGAAGCTGTATATTGGGAGGCACGTTGAGCTTGCCTTCGATAGTGTACATAGCGGAAAGCTTATCGCTTCCCTCTGCAACAAGCCCAAAGGGGCAGTATTGAACGCAGAACCGCTTGTCTATATCATGATACAGAAACACAAGGTCGATTATTGCCCTTTTGCTGCATTCATCGCACCTGAAAATATTAAGCGCCCCTGTAAATAATTTTTCTTTTAGCTCGGGGTTGAGCTTTACATTAACCGCCTGATAAAATTCCACTTTCTGCCTGTGTCCGCAGGCCGGACAGCTCATCACCTGTTCTTCTTTTATTGTCATAATTTATTCCTCAACTATACGGTGGATGTCAGGCAATAGACAAACAAGAGATATCCACACCGGGTAATTATTGACGCGGCAAAATTGATCCCTGCCTTCGTCGTATAATTTAAGCAAATATTATATTTATTATTTCTGCATAAACTCATTATCATTACTGGGGAAAAAATCGGTTATTTAGCTTATTCTCACAAGAAACATGAAATTATTCCCGCGGTATACGGATCTACCGAAAAAGCAAAATCAATAAGTGTGTGTTCCAAAGGCGAATGGCCTTGGAGGAAACTCTTCCGGATACTTAAATTGTTTGAGAGCCAGTTTGACCATCTGCCTGCCAAGATCACTGGCGGCCTTCATTCCTTTCTCAAGCTTTCTGAGGTCGTCTACCGAACCGGAATACATTGCAACATAGCTGGCCGGGAGCATCTGCTTGACAGCGAAAAAAAAATAGAAATCCTTAAGTGCATCCACCAAACCTAAACTGCCTGCTACTGTAACGACACCGCCAACCTTGTTCCTGAGGCTGTTCTCAGTTGTATTTAATGAAAGGCTGCGGTCAATAATGACCTTTGCCTGCGCTGTCATGCCGTAATAATATATAGGTGTCCCGAAAACGATTCCATCTGCTTTTCTCATCTTTGAATAGAGTTCCTTCATATCATCCTGTAAAACACACTCACCCTTTTCCTTGCACGCATAGCATGATATGCAGCCTCTGAGCGTCTTGTCTGCGACGCTGTATAAATCCACATTGGAACCCTCTTCCTTTGCCCCCTTAAGCACCTCGGTAAGGGCCTTGACAGTAGCTCCGTTTTTCCGTGGGCTGCATGATACAGCAAGTATATTCATATCTTTCTCCTTAACCTTATCTTATTTCAAACTTTTTTTCCATATCTGATAGGTATAATCAATATTGGATCGGAAATCCTGTGAGAACACCATTTTAAATTCATCAGGTATTTCCGGAAAAAAAACATTCCCTGTTTCCTGGCAGTGAATAACAGAGAGATGGATCACATCTGCCATTGATATCATTTCAGAATAGATATGACCTCCTCCTGAGACAATAACAAGGTCTGTTATTCCCGCTAGGCACTTAAGTGCGTTGTCAATGCTCTTGAAAAAACAAAGATCTTCACCTCTCTTTTCGTCAGAGGAGCCTGAAATAACGGCATATTTCCGGTGGGGCAGTCTGCCCATGGCCTCGTATGTCTTTCTCCCGACAAGTATCCAGTGGTTGTATGTCATGGCCTTGAAGAGGAGCTGTTCGCCTTCGGCCTTCCAGGGTATCTTCTCATTTTTTCCTATTACATTATTGTCTGACCTTGCTGCCATAAGCGAAATGATCATTTTTACCACCCCGTCTTCATGCCTGTAAAATGGTTGGTTGGGCCATGGCCATTTCCGATCCGAAAGCTTTCCCTGATAGCCGATGTTATAAATGCCTTTGCCTGCTCTATGGCCTTGATTTCAGGATAGCCCTTTGCAAGCCCTGCGGCTATAGCCGCTGAAAAGGTACAGCCTGTACCGTGACAGTTCATGGTCTCATAGCGTTTTTCTGAAAGCAGAAGATGCTCTTTGCCATTAAAGACCACATCTGTTGCCATTGGGTCTTTCCCTTCCATATGACCGCCCTTGATAACGACAAAACCACACCCCATTTCTTTTATCATTACGCTTGCTTTTTTCATGTCATCAATATTCTCTATCCTGATACCGGCTATTGCTTCTGCCTCATGGATATTTGGGGTAACCACAGCGGCTATGGGTATCAACTCTTTTATGACCGTATTACAGGCATCCTTTGAGAGCAGGGCATCACCGCTTTTTGCTGTCATGACAGGGTCAACCACAATATTCTTTATTTTATATTCCCTTAATGTATCAGATACTGCCTTTACTATCTCAGGGCTTGCAAGCATGCCGGTCTTTACGGCATCAGCCCCAATATCATCCAGTACACTTTTTATTTGTAGTTTTACGAACCCGGGATCAACCGCTGAGATACCCTGAACCCCGATAGTATTCTGGGCAGTAAGCGCTGTTATGGCAGATGTGCCGAAAACACCGAAGGCAGTAAAGGTCTTGATATCTGCCTGTATGCCTGCCCCCCCGCCACTGTCAGAACCGGCGATTGTAAGGGCCTTTTTCATCTTGCACCCAGGAAACAGGCCATAAGCCTGTGTCCGTGGTCAATAAACAGGCCGGACGTTACGGCTGTTTTTTCGGTAAAGCCTTTAACCTCTTTTGGGGATTCAAGTTCCTTTCGGGTTGCCCAGGCAAATGGTGCCGGTTCTGCCGTATGGGTCTTTTTTATAACAGGTGTGTAATGGTCACTCACAACCATGATCCTGTAGTCGTTAAATTTTTTAAGACCCTCAAGCGCAACACCAACCACATATTTATCAAAGCGTTCGATAGCCTCTATCTTTTCTCTGTAATTCCCGTTGTGGCCCGCCTCATCAGGGGCCTCCACATGGACAAATACAAAATCCATTGTGTCCAGACCGTTTAAGGCCCCCTGTGTCTTACCGATGTAGTTGGTGTTCAGGTAGCCTGTTGCTCCTTCAACATAAATGGGTGTAAATCCTGCGTATCTCCCAATACCTTTGATCAGGTCTACTGCGGAAATGACTCCACCTGTAAGGTCATAAAGCTCCTTAAATGTTGGGATAGCAGGCGCCCTGCCCTGACCCCAGAGCCAGATAGAGTTTGCCTCTTTTAACCCAGCCTTTTTCCTGCGAATGTTTACCGGGTGGTTTTCAAGTGATGCCCATGAACCCCTGATATACTTAACAACAGGGTCATTGCTTTTAAGGTATTCTGTCATGTTCCGGTCAAGCACATCATGGGGAGGTATTGTCTGGGCCTTTTCAGGGCCGTTATTCCAGACAAGCAGATGCCTGTAAGCGACCCCCGGGTAGATATTTATCTCTCCGGATTTCATGCAGCCCCTGAGGTCATTTACTATTTGAGTGGATTCCGCTGTAGTGATATCACCTGAGCTGTGACTCACCATGATTATCTCATCATCTGACCTTTTATCGAGCGTGACCAGGTTCATCCTGAATGCCACATCATCTTTACCGAGTTTAACCCCCATACTGGCCGCCTCAAGGGGAGACCTCCCTGTATGATATAGTGAAGGGTCATAACCCATGAGGGTAAGATTTGCCACATCACTTCCAGGTTCCATATTGATAGGGATAGTCCTTACGCAGCCTATGCGGCATGAGGCAATGAGGTCCATATTGGGGGTCTGCGCCACCTCAAGGGGTGTTTTACCACCCAGAGCATCTATGGGGTAGTCGGCCATACCGTCGCCTACCAAGACGAGATACTTTGTTCTATTGTAAGCCATTTTTATTTTCTTTTTCTTTCAACTATTTTTAAAATATAAGAGATAGGTTTTTGGTTTGCGGTATTCGGTGTTCGGTTGAAAAGCTTTTAATCTTTTACCGAAAACCTCAGACCGTAAACCTTTTTTTTATCCCATCACCCTTATCATCATTGTCCTGCCTTTAAGTATATCCAGTTTATCGAGCCGGGCAAGGGCCTCTGTTGCATCCTGTTCATATGCTTCATGGGTAAGCATGACGATCGGGACTGCCCCGTCTGCATCTCTTCCCTTCTGGATAACAGATGATATGCTTATATTCCTTTCGCCAAGAATGCCCGATATTTTAGAGAGCACACCTGGTTTATCAACAGCCATGAACCTGAAATAATAAGCGGTTTTCAGGTTCTTTATAGACTGTATCTTTATGGCCTGACCGGTTGAATCGGCAAATCCGAGAGGAGAAGAGATCTTAACCGAACCGCTCCCTATCTTTCTTGCTATGGCCATTATATCAGATACAACAGCGCTTCCGGTGGGTCTTCTGCCTGCGCCCTGACCATAATAGAGGGTGGGGCCCACATAGTCACCTTCTATAAAAACCGCATTAAACGCCTCATTCACGTTAGCAAGCATATGGTTCTTTGGAAGCATGGCAGGGTGAACCCTTGCCTCTATCTCATCGCCTATGTTTTGTGCAATGGTGAGGAGTTTTATACAGTAACCGAACTGATCCGCAAACAGGATATCCTCAGGCGTGAGTCTGTCTATGCCTTCCCTGTATATGTTATTAAAGGGGGCAGGCACACCATAGGCAAGAGATATGAGTATGGCAAGTTTATGGGCCGCATCAGTGCCGTTCACATCAAGCGTGGGCGGATCCTCTGCATAACCAAGTTTTATGGCCGCATTGACTGCATCCTCATAGGGCAGGCCCTCCTTAGTCATACGGGTAAGGATATAATTGCTTGTACCGTTTAATATGCCAATTATCTTAAGGGTATTGTTGGCTGCAAGCCCGTCTCTTAATGCCCCAATGACCGGCATGCCGCCGCCAACAGCCGCCTCATAGGCCAGATTAACGCCTGTCTTTTTAGCAATCTCATACAGTTCGCTTCCATGTTCCGCAAGAAGCGCCTTATTGGCTGTAACCACATGCTTTCCGTTATTAAGGGCGGCGGCGATAAACCTTTTTGCAGTTGTTAATCCCCCTATAAGTTCAATGACAATGTCAATTTCAGGGTCGTTAAGCAATCCTGAGGAATCATTTGACAGGACTCCCTGAGGGAGCATAATACCCCGGTCTGATTCAAGATCAAGGTCAGCTACCCTTTTTAAAACAATATCGACCCCTACCCTCTTTCTGATAATATCTCTGTTCTTGAGGAGAATCTCAGCGGTCCCGGCTCCTACCGTGCCAAAACCTATAATACCTACATTAACCTGTTTCATTTTTTCTCCATATTAGTGATTTATTAACCTGATTATAGAACCTGCTTTATTCCCCTTATCGCCTGTTTTGTCCTTTGGGGATTTTCAACCAGTGCGAACCTGACATATTCATCGCCATACTCGCCAAAACCCCTTCCGGGTGAAACAGCGACCTTTGCCTTTTTAATAAGCATCTTGGCAAACTCAACAGAGCCCATCTTCCTGTACTGATCAGGTATTTTTCCCCATACAAACATGGTGCCTTTAGGTTTTTCTATGTGCCAGCCTATGCGGTCAAGACCGTCACAAAGGGCATCACGTCTCTGTCTGTATATATCCGCAATCTCCTTCACGCAGTCATCCGGTCCGTTCAGGGCAATTATGGCAGCGATCTGGATTGGCTGAAACATCCCGTAATCCAGGTAACTCTTTATGCGTTTCAGAGCGGCGACTATCTTTTTATTCCCCACGCAGAAACCAACCCTCCAGCCGGGCATGGAATAGCTCTTTGACAGACTGAAAAATTCGACCCCTATATTTTTAGCGCCGGGTATCTGAAGAAAACTCGGTGCAACATAACCGTCAAAAACAAGATCCGCATATGCCAGATCATGAATCACAATAATTTCTCTTTCCCTGCAGAATTTAACAATTTTTTTAAAAAAACTCTTTTCCACAACCGCAGTTGTAGGGTTATGGGGATACGAAATAATGAGCATCTTTGCTTTCGGCCATGTCTGTTTTGCAGCGGTTGTCAGATCCTCAAAAAAATCCCTGTCAGGGGCAATGGGGATACTCCTTAAGTCACCACCAGCTATAATAACAGAATAGGGATGAATCGGATAGGTTGGATTAGGGGCAAATACTACATCGCCAGGGCTTATTGTAGCAAGAATCAGATGCGCGAGCCCCTCCTTTGCTCCCATTGTGGCTATAGCCTCCTCATCAGGGTCTATATCTACATTATACCTGCGTTTGTACCAGTTTGATATTGCAATCCTGAGCTTGGGGATGCCGGCAGATGCAGAGTAACGGTGGTTATGCCCCATTTTGGCAGCCTCAATAAGCTTGTTGACAATATGTTTAGGCGTGGCAAGGTCAGGGTTCCCCATTCCAAGATCGATTATATCTTCACCCTTATGTCTAAGTTCCATCTTTAGGGTATTTACCTCAGCAAAGACATAGGGCGGCAACCTGCTCATTCTGGCAAAATCGAACATCCGCTCATCTCCTCATTCAAATGTTGCAGTTAATATCAGGTAGGCTAAGTTACTCCAACAACAAAAAAAAATCAAAAATATATTGATTTTATATGAATAAAAACCTGTACCTTGGAACCATACTTGAAACGGGGGATGAAGCATCGAACCCCGTAGTGGAATTTACAGATACATAGTATAGGAGAAATCTTTACATCTAAGATAACATACCTATTTTGAGTTCATAGGGGATGAATCACCGATGAACTCAAAATTATACAATATTCGGAGAGGTGTGCTCTATTTCACCTTGATCTGTGCTGCGTCTGTTACAGTGATTGAGGCGCCATCTGAAGGGTTCTTGTGGATTTCGCCTGTGACACAGATCTCTTTACCCACATAAAGGTCCTTGTCCAGCTTGTCTTTCAGGGCATCAGCAACCTCTATCCCTACAGCGCCCGGTTCCATAACGGCCTTTCCCATACCCAGAATAGTCTGTCCCTGATAGGGCATGGTGTCGATAATCTTACCACATACTGTCGCTGTTTCACCAATATGTTTTGCCGCCTCTTCGCAGGTGAATTCTGAGGCGTATGAAGTAAGGGTT
This sequence comes from uncultured Desulfatiglans sp., assembly GCA_964610475.1. Classification (GTDB taxonomy): domain Bacteria; phylum Desulfobacterota; class DSM-4660; order Desulfatiglandales; family HGW-15; genus JAAZBV01. The sequence goes on along the minus strand of CAZSZQ010000067.1, from coordinate 8,329 downwards.
GTAAAGAGAATAAATCCAAATACCACAACTGCACACATTACTTTTTTCATGATAATCCTTCCTCCTTTATTAAATGGTTCATGTTAAAATAATACAATAAATCCGGTCATGAGATCTGTGAAATGACCGGGTTCTGAAACACATTGAAATTATAATATTTGCCTGTGAGGAACGAAAAGATTGGAGTTATTATCTCTCCTGATATGGTAAAGTCAAGTAATAGTTTCTCTCATGCATCCTATAATGTAAAATGAAAACCTGGCAGTCAGGGTATCAGGCAGGGCCCTGTTTAATCCGTTTGCCCGGTTCGTTTTTACCTTCCTGACATCGAGCCATGACCTGATAATCTCAACCGCCTCACTATTATCTTTTTTTCAATACCTATATGGAGGCATAGTTTAAAGTGTTTTCTTACAAGTTTTCTTGTAAGGAGAGACCCGCCCTTGAGTGTACCCGAACTGAAAAGTAATGTGCCGTCAGAGTCTGTAACATTCTTCTCTGTCCTTAAGTCATAGCTGATTGCATCTATCTCCTGCATGTTATAGCGTGGTGATTACCTGCCGTTTTCTGTCATCCTGCCTAATGGGACCCAACCGCCATGCGGGACGCCCATCTCTATTGACGCGTCAAGGGCAGCCTGATCGGCCCCTGTCTGGCCGCCCGATTTTTTTTAATGCCCATTAACTGTATGATTCCAATAATTCCGTAATGCGCTAGGTTATGTTATATTCCTTGATCTTGGCTATCAAAATCGGCCTGCTTATTTCAAGTATCTTTGCAGCTTTGGATTTATTACCGTCAGTCAGTTTAAGGGTCTTTTCAATAAGCTCCTGTTCAAGACTTCTTGTTGCCTTTTTGATAGACAAGGTATGCCCCGGTTCAGTGACAGACAAACTACTCCTTCCGGAACTCATAGAAGGCGGGAGTTCAGCAGGGGTTATGAGTTTTCCCTTAGAAAGTATAATGGCCCTTTCTATCACATTTTCAAGTTCCCTGATATTCCCTGACCAGTCATGCCCCATTAGTAGTGCCATTGCTTCTGATGACAGGCCCTCAAGCGCTTTATTGAGTTTTTTATTGAATATATCGATAAAGTGCCCTACGAGCAGTGGGATATCTCCTCTTCGCTCCCTTAAGGGCGGGAGGTGGATCGTCATAACATTTATCCTGTAATAGAGGTCTTCACGGAACCTTCCTTTTTCAACCTCCTGTTCCAGATTCTTTGATGTGGCGGCAACCACCCTTACATCTATCTTTTCAGGCCTTGTGCCCCCCAGAGGTGTAACCTCCTCTTCCTGCAAAACACGCAATAACTTGGCCTGCAGAGAAACAGGCATCTCCCCTATCTCGTCAAGAAAGATCGTGCCTTTGTTTGCCTGCATAAACAGGCCCGGCTTATCTCTTACGGCATCGGTAAACGCCCCTTTTTTATAACCAAACAACTCGCTCTCAAGAAGCGTCTCAGGTATCCCTGCACAATTAATGGTTACCATATCGGAAGATGACCTTCTCCCCCTTGCATGTATCTCCTTTGCTATGAGCTCCTTCCCGGTACCGCTCTCACCTGTAACAAGAACTGTTGTCTTATGGTCAGCCACCCTGTCTACGAGGTCAAATACACTCGCCATCGCCTCGCTTCTGGCTACAATACTGCCAAAGCTGTATTTCTGTTCTATTTTTCTGAGTTTGTCCTGGAGTATAAGGTTTTCCTCCTTGAGTTGCTCTCTCTCCTGTGCCTTTTTAAGTGTAAGCAGCACCTCATCTGTTTTAAAAGGCTTTGAGATATAATCATATGCCCCTTTTTTTATTGCCTCAAGTGCAGTGTCTACTGTTCCATATGCTGACATCATAATAAATGTCTTGTCAGAAAATTTTTCCTTTGCTTTATTTAAAAAGGTCATGCCATCCATCTTGGGCATCCTGATATCACACAGGACAAAATCAAAATCGTTTTCTTCCATTATTGAGAGGGCCTCAGCGCCATTTGATGCCGTCTCAACAATGTAACCCCCTTTGTTAAGCATTGCCTGAAGCATGTGCCTCATATTCACTTCGTCATCAACTATCAGAACACGATTTCCTGATATGGTCATACGCTTTCTCCTTAACTATGAGAGAGGGGGTCATCAACGACAGGTAGCATAATGTGGATTTTCATGCCTGCTCCTAAAGGACTTTCAGCTTTTATTGTACCGCCTAAAGACGTAATAATCCTGTGACATACAGATAGCCCCAGCCCTGTACCCTTTCCCGGATCCTTTGTTGTAAAGAACGGATCAAATATGTGATCAAGTTTATCGTCAGAGATGCCTGTTCCATTATCAATAAATTCAAGTTCGAGCAAGCCATTTTTGTTTTTACTTTCAACAATAATGCGTGCATTTTCTAAAGTCTCTCCCTCTACACAAAGGGCGTCCGCCGAATTGATCAGAATATTAAGGAATACCTGCTGCAACTGGTTTTTATCAGCAAGAACATGATCATTTTCTGCTTTAAGTTTAAGGGAAATAGCAATCTTCTTCATCTCTGATTGTGGTTTTAGCATCTCTATAGTGCCGGTTATAAGGGCATGGATGCTCAGATTTTCCTTATGCTCTTCACTGCTTCTTGAATAATCAAGGAGTTGCCTTATTATTATGTTTACCCTTGAAATCTCTTTTTCGACCCTGGCAAGAAAATCTCTCTCTTCCTCCGTGGTAAGCCCTCCCCTTATGATAAGGTCAATATATCCGAGTATAATCCCGATGGGGTTCCCTATCTCATGCGCAATCCCTGCTGCCAGTCTTCCCACGGAGGCCAGCTTTTCGGATTGCACTATTTCGTTCTGGGCAGATTTAAGCTCTTTGTTTGCCTTTTCAAGTGAGATAATATGGGACTTCAGCTCTCTTTTATTTTCATCAAGCCTTTTCAGCATATTGGCAAGGGCCTTTGTGAGGTTTCCTATCTCGTTTGCCGGTGTCTCACCCGCGGCCAGGATAGATTCACTGTCTTCATATTCCATTGTCATTCTGAGGAGTCTGTGTATAGGCTTTACAACAATCCTTGAGAGCAGATAAATGCCAACCACGGCGAGTATGAAAGTATCCAGAACTATATAAAGGATTACCAGCTTTTCTGATTTTCTTAATGTTTCATAAACCGGGGTAAGGGGAAAAATTACGGAGATACCGCCAATTACGCGCCCTTTGTATTTTAAAGGTGACGAAAGGCAAAGTTCGGCTTTTCTTGGCCATAACACACCCCAGGTGCTGCCTGTATAATTTGCAGACTGGATTACAGCATTCATGGCGGTCATGGCCATGGCAAGAGCATACTGTCTGTTATCACCGGTAGAACCCATATCGAATACAGATTTTCCTGAGTTATTGACAATGGCAAGGTATATGTATTCACTTGTATTCAGGATCTCCCTTATTGACGAAGTAAAATCTTCATTCCGTTGAAGGGCTTTTATATCCGCAGCCCCATCCTTCAGGGCATATCCAATTATTTTTTCTATCCCGAGTGTAGCCAGTTTCCCTGTCCGTTCCTTTTCTATAAGCAGATCCTTTTCATACAGATTCAGGATAACCACATTAATCAAAAGCATTGCAGCTACGATCAGAAAGATAAGCTGTGTTAATATGCCGGCTCTCAACCCGAATATGGGAGTTTTCAATTATACATCCTATAAGATATTTTTAAGATATTATTATCAACTGAAGGATAGAATATTTATATACCAATTAATAAGTTCTCTTCCGAAAAATATATAAAAAATAGCGCCCAGGGCCAGAAAAGGGCCAAAGGGTATCTTTGTCCTGATCCCCTTCCCAGACATGATAAGGGCTGAACCTCCTATTATACTCCCTGTAAGGGATGATATCAGAATTACAAATGGTAAGGCCTTCCATCCAAGAAACGCACCTATCATTGCCAGAAGCTTAATGTCACCACCACCCATACCCTCCTTTTTCATAATGACCTCGAAAATCAGAGCCACGATATAAAGTACCCCGCCGCCGGCAAGAATACCTATTATGGAATCAGCCCAGGTAATATGATAAGAAAAAAAAGATAATATAAAGCCAGCAATTATTCCCGGGATGGAAATGACATCAGGGATTATCTGGTGTTCAAGGTCTATAAACCCTATGCAGATGAGGACCGAAATAAAAAGAAAGAATATAAAATATTGGGTAAAATTATTATTAAAGACATTATATCTCATCAGAAGGGCCATACTTATGAGACCTGTAATAAGTTCAACAGCCGGGTAAAGCAATGAAATAGCAGCCCCGCAATTCCTGCAACGGCCTCTCAGTAACAGGTAGCTCAGTACCGGTATATTGTCATAGAATTTTATCCTGTGTCCGCATGCAGTACAGCTGGATGGCGGGCGGACAATGGATTTTTTAAGGGGCAGTCTGTATATGCACACGTTAAGGAAACTGCCTACGGTCAGGCCAAATACAAAGGCAAAAAAAAGTTGTATATCTAATGGGATCATAGGTTATTGTCTGTATAATAAATTAGCAAGTTGAAACAAAGAAGACCATTTCCTTGTTATTTTGTCAATAATCAGTATGAATTAAATAATTTGACATAAAACACCTTTTTATATAAAAAGCCCCTCTATGATAATTTCAATCAATCCGGATAACCCGCAACAGCGGCTCATAGACATGGTATGCGAAACACTTGACAGGGGAGGTCTGATTGCATATCCCACGGACACCTTTTACGGTATGGGGTGTGACCTGTATAATAAGAAAGGTATTCAGCGGATATACCAATTGAAGAACAGACCCCTGAAACAGCCCTTTTCCATCATCTGTAACAGTCTGAAGGGTATAAGCCAGTATGCAAAGGTCTCTGACTACGCCTATAAAACCATGAAGAGGCTTTTACCCGGTCCATATACATTCATTCTTGAAGGCACAAAACTTGTTCCCCATATAATGCTCACAAAAAGAAAAACCGTAGGGATAAGGGTCCCGGCTAACAATATATGTCTGGCAATTGTGGAAACCCTGGGGAGACCTATAATAACCACAAGTGCAATCCATGAAGATCCCTACGCCATAAAAGATGCCTACTACTCATCTTCTCTGGATATTATTATTGATGGCGGCGTGCTTTACCCTGAACCGTCAAGTGTAATTTCTTTGATCAATGATGAACCGGAAATATTACGCGAGGGGAAGGGAGATATCAGTTCATTACGCTAGAAAAACCGTCCCACCTGTATTCGATACTGCTTCCCGTATAATTATTTAGCACTCTTGATATGGATTCTGCTGCCTCTCCCAGTAAAATATCCAGGAGCCTGAGCCTTTTTTTCTCAGGATAAACAAGATTGACATCACCATCAATGCCTGCAAGCTCCTTTGCAAGATTAACAGAATCTTCAAAATTACCAAGCTGGTCAACAAATCCCCATTCCTTGGCCATTGCCCCGGTAAAGATCCGTCCATCGGCAATCCCCCTGACATTTTCAGGCGGAAGCGCCCGGCCTGATGCTACAGCCTCCACAAACTGGGTTTGTATATCAGTAATTACGGAATCGAGAATTTCCCTCTCTTTCTCTGTCAATTCTCTGTGAGGATTACCGATATCCTTGAACTCACCGCTCTTGATGACCTCCTGTTTAAAACCTATCTTCTCAGCCAGCTCCTTGTACTGATAGTATTGCATTATAACGCCAATACTTCCGGTTATTGTGCCCGGGTTTGCAACTATCTTATCGGCAGCTGCAGCAATATAATAACCTCCGGATGCGGCTATTCCTCCCATTGAAACAACAACCTTCTTTGCCTCTCTGGTCCTTATTATTTCACGGTATATTTCCTGGGAAGCGCCCACACCCCCGCCGGGGGAATCGATCCGTAAAATAATAGCCTTTATAGATTTATCCTTTGCAAAGGTTGTAATCTGTTTCAGCAGGTCTGTTGAGTCTTCGATTGCCCCGACAATGGGGATAACACCAACCTTGTTGGTAAAGGCTATACCTGAGGAGCTGCTTACAGACCCGATAAAGAGCTTCATTAAAAGGCATAATCCGGCTATAAAAATGATCAGTATTAAAAAGGCTGTAAGTATAGGATGTTTCTTCATTATAAATATCTTCTGGGAGGATTTTAAGATTAATATTACCTGCCTGTAAAAAATACAGGCAGGCCATGGTCTAATAATCAGGCTTAAATAATCTGCACTCACTAACCTCTTGTTACTATTTGCTTATGTGAGATTAATGATTAATCGTTCTTGTCTTTCTTTTCCTCTTGTGCCTTATTTTCAAGATCAAGCATACCGGCTTTTAACAATTCACCAAGATTTGAGGTGGCTTCCTTTCCGTTGTTCAGGTAATTCCGGTACATGTCCTTCTCTTCACTCTCTTCAAGCTTTCGGATGGAAAGGCCTATCTTTTTATCATCCTTTGCAATGTTTATTACCTTTGCCTGGATAACATCATCCACCTTAAACCTGCTCAGGGGGTTGCCGCTCTTATCCTTTGTGAGTTCGGATACGTGGATGAGGCCTTCGATCCCCTCTTCAAGCTCAACAAAAACCCCAAAGTCAGTTATGTTGGTTACTGTTCCGGTTACTCTCGTGCCGGGTTTATATCTTTCCGGGATTTCATCCCAGGGGTCAACAGTAAGCTGTTTAATTCCAAGGGAAAATCTCTCATTTGCCTCATCAATATTGAGAACGACGGCCTGTACCTCTTCACCTTTTTTATAGACTTCTGAAGGGTGCTTGATCCGTTTTGTCCATGATATATCAGAAATATGAACAAGCCCGTCTATGCCTTCGTCTATGCCTATAAAGATGCCAAAGTCTGTAATATTTTTTATCCTGCCCTCAATGGTTGTGCCTATGGGATATTTTTCGCCAATAACCTTCCACGGGTTGGGTTCAACCTGTTTCAGGCCAAGAGATATTCTTTTGTTTTCAGAGTCAATATTCAGAACAACCGCCTCTACCATATCGCCGACCTTTAATATCTGTGAAGGATGTCTTATCTTTCGGGTCCATGACATCTCGGATACATGAATGAGCCCCTCGATCCCCTCTTTGATTTCAATAAAGGCACCATAATCCGCAAGACTGACAACCTTCCCGGTTACGCGGGTGTTAATGGGGTAATCGTTGTTGGCATTGATCCATGGGTCGGGATTAAGCTGCTTAAGGCCAAGTGATACCCTTTCTTTTTCTTCATCATATTTCAGTATCTTGACTGTAATTTCATCTCCGATCTGATAAAGCTCCGACGGGTGGCCTACCCTCCCCCAGGAGATGTCGGTTATATGTAAAAGCCCGTCTATTCCGCCCAAATCAATAAAGAAACCGTAGTCTGTGATATTCTTTACAATGCCCTTCAATACAGCTCCTTCTTTAATATCATGCAGGGTCTGATCACGTTTCACCTTGCGGTCTTTTTCAAGCATCGCCCTTCTGGAAAGGACAATATTTGATCTCCTCTTGTTGTATTTAAGGATTTTGAACTCATGCTTGGTGCCTATCAGGGCGTCAAAGTTTCTCACTGGCTTAAGATCGATCTGTGACCCCGGGAGGAATGCCTGAAGACCTATATCAACGGCCATTCCGCCTTTAAGCCTGGCAACTATCTCACCGACAACGGTTCGGTCTTCTTCATAAATTTTCTTGATTTCATCCCATATCTTGATCTTGGCAGCCTTTTCCTTGGAAAGGATTATCCTGCCGTCATCATCCTCGCGCTTTTCAAGCAGCACATCAATCTTGTCGCCCACCTTTGCAGTCAGGTTACCGTCAGCGTCAATGAATTCGCCAATACGGATCTGGCCTTCTGACTTGTATCCTACATCAACCAGGACATATTCCTTACCGATCATGACAATCTCACCGGTAACCAGTTCTCCTTCCTGGATACTCCTGAGGCTCTTCTCATAAAGCTCCATAAAACTGTTTTCGCCGGAATTGTCACTATCTTCTTCACTGCTTGAATCGGAAGAATTATATTTTTTCATACTGCTGCCGCCGGTTTTTATATCATCCTCTTTGAAATTATCATCCATGTTTGTCTGATTGTTAATTCCATTTTCCTGGCTGTCATCTAAATTTTTGTCTGTTGGTTTGTTCATGAAACTAAATACCCCCTGAAAATATTATCCTTATAATTGGATTTACATAAACTTGTTTAACTATCAAATATTAAAAAAATTATCAACCGTATAATAATATTTTTTTGACCTGAAACAGGCTGTTCCCTATTTGCTCCTCACGGGAATACATTATCTGCCGCGTGCTATATAATCAAGCATTATTTCCAGCACCATCTCAACCCCGATTCCGGATGTATCTATGA
>CAZSZQ010000066.1:0-16908 GCA_964610475.1 uncultured Desulfatiglans sp. | reverse complement strand
CCATGCACGGCAGCACAAGGGTAATGGTTGAGAGGCTTTTATCAGGGCTTACAGCACACAGTGTGAGTGTTGAACTCTTTAACCTTGCAGTCACCGATATAGGTAAGCTCGCGATGTCTCTTGTGGATGCAGCTACAATAGTTGTGGGCGTGCCCACTGTATTGGCCGGGCCTCACCCTCTTGCAGCCTATGCGGCATTTCTCGCAAATGCCATAAGACCAAGGACAAAATTCCTTTCCATTATCGGCTCATACGGATGGGGCGGCAAGACAGTTGAAACCCTCGCAGGCATGATCCCAAACCTCAAGGTTGAGGTGATTGAACCAGTCCTGTGCAAGGGGTTGCCAAAAGAGGCTGATTATCTGGCTATTGACAGGCTTGCCCAGGCTATCGCGGATAAACATAAAGGTATCGGGCTGATATAAAGGTATGCTGCCGGCACCTGAATAAAAACAGGTGTCGGCTTTTCCACAAAAATAGTTTATGTATAAGCAAATAAAAACCTCCAATATCATCTTATATTATTCAAACTGGGAAGAAACAGTTCGTTTCTACAGGGATATTCTTTGCCTTCCAGTTAATTTTTCCAATGACTGGTTTTGCGAATTCAAATTATCCCCTTCTTCAAGATTGAGTATAGCAGATGAAAAAAGGGCCTCCCGGAAAAACTGTAAAGGCAAAGGAATTCTTATTACACTTGAGGTTGATAATATAGATGTTGCATATGAATATGCCCTGAATGCGGGAATTAGTCCCACCAAAATAAAAAATCACCCCTGGGGTGCAAGGCTTTTTTATCTTGAAGACCCTGAAGGTTACCGGATTGAGATATGGCAACCTTCAGAATAGATAGGAAACCGCCTGTTATTTTTTCAATGCATTATACTCTTAAATATTTTAAACTTATCATGCAGGCTTTTTCCGCAGCATGGTCAGTATCATCTTGAACCGTTTTGTCGCCCTTAATGCATGGGGAATATTTGCGGGCATTAAAATAAGTTCTCCCTCTTTAACCCTGTTTGAAGCCCCGCCTATGATAATCTCGCTTTCACCATCCACAACCTGCACAAGTGCATCAAAGGGTGCAGTATGCTCGCTCAGGCCCTGGCCCTCATCAAATGCAAACAGGGTGACAGTCCCTGCGTCGTTTTCAACCAGTGTACGGCTTACAATTGCATCCTCGCCATATTCAATCAGATTGCCTATATGGGCTGGCTCGCCTGCCTTTAGTCCGGTTTTCTTCTGTACTTTCATAGAGTTGGCATCCTTGCCTATTTGTGTGAGAGTCATTGGTCCCTCCTTTTATCTTGCTCTTACTCTTGATGTTCACTCAAAAACGAGATTATTATAAAGAGCAAGAGTCAGAGTATTGCATGCATCTCAGCATTTGCTGAATTCATTAATATCCCGCTCTTCAAAAGTCTGCATCATTACATCAGAATCAGGCAGAAAAATCCAGTCCAATATTACATAAAATCCTGATCAGGTATAGATATGGGTGAATTATTGTTATTTTATAAAATCACATTCTACGCCTTTTGAGGTGTGTTACCACTGATAACAATCGATTCTTCAGATTATACACACCCAGAAATAAAATTGACCTTTTACCCGGTTAATCCGCCAAAAACAGAATATTGTAATTCTTCTATAATTACTATATAATAAAAGTCTTTTTTACCTTAGCCAATCCGTCCTGATATTGTTTAAATCTACTGGCTAAAGGGTAATAAAATTCTAAAAACATCGAAAATTCAGGTATCATAATAAAACAAACAGGTTTTATATATGAAAAAACAATGCAATGAAGATCCGGAAAATAAAATTATGGAGCTTGAAAAACTTGTACAAACACAGAAAGAAATGGAAGCAAGGCTCCTTGAAGAAATAGAAGGATTTACTAAAATCACAAGAGATATCACTGAACGCAAACATGTTGAAGAGGCCTTACGGGAAAGCAATGCCTTTAATGAGAGTCTGCTAACAAACTCTCCGAATGTAATCATAGTTTATAACACAGATACCTCGGTAAGATATGTCAATCCGTTCTTTGAAACTCTTACAGGGTATCCAGCCAGTGAAATCCTGGGAACAAAAGCGCCTTATCCCTGGTGGATCGATGACCCTGAATACGGGACGACTGAGGAGAGGCTAAGACACGGTATGAAAGGAATACATCGAGCTGAAAGAAGATATAAAAATAAAAATGGAGACCCTTTCTGGGTTGAACTTAATGTCACATCCGTCTTTCATAATGAAAAGTTTTCCTATTCCTTATCAACATGGATGGACATTACAGAACGTAAAAGGGCTGAAAAAGAGAGAAGGCGGCTTGAAGAAAAGCTGCAGCGTTCACAGAAGATGGAATCTCTTGGCCTTCTGGCCGGGGGTGTAGCGCATGACCTGAATAATGTCCTTGCGGGACTTGTCAGCTATCCTGAACTTATTCTGCTTGATCTCCCCCATGACAGTGAACTCCGAAAGCCTATTGAAACCATCATGGAATCAGGAAACAGGGCAGTAGCTATTGTCCAGGAGCTTTTGACGATTGCACGAGGAGTCGCTACTTCTAAAAAACCAGTCAACCTAAATAAACTTATTACTGAGTATCTTAAATCTCCCGAACAAAGGCAATTGGAGCAGCATAATCCCGGGATTACCTTTAAAACCAACCTGGATGACAATATACTGTATGTAAACGGTTCATCAGTTCATCTGAGAAAAACACTGATGAATCTGGTGACGAATGCATCTGAAGCTATTGAACAGTCGGGCTTTGTCCTTATATCTACAACAAACCGGTATCTGGACAGCCCTTTAAAAGGCTATGACGATGTCAAAACAGGAGAATATGCTGTCCTGTCAATATCGGATGATGGCGCAGGGATATCAGAGTCTGATCTCAACAGGATTTTTGAACCCTTCTACTCAAAAAAGGTGATGGGAAGAAGCGGAACCGGACTAGGTCTGGCTGTTGTATGGAATGTGGTGCTGGAGCATGACGGGTATATAAATGTAACCAGTAATTGTAATGGGACAATCTTTGACCTCTATTTTCCGTTACTCAGAGAAGAGATATCTGATAATGAAACAGTGTTTCCCATTGAAGACCTCAAAGGGAAGGGGGAGAAGATACTTGTAGTTGATGATAATGAAAGCCAGAGATTAATCTCCTGCATAATGCTTGAAAAGCTTGGATATTGTGCCCACAAGGTGAGCAGCGGAGAAGCTGCTGTAGAATATTTAAAGAGGCACAAGGCGGATTTAGTCATACTTGATATGATTATGGACCCTGGTATAAACGGAAAAGAGACATATGAGAGGATAATAAAGATCAATCCGTCCCAAAAGGCTATTATAGTAAGCGGATTTGCCGAAACAGAAGATGTCAAGACAACAATGAATATGGGAGCAGGTCAGTTCATAAAAAAACCATTTACATTCCAGACACTGGGGATCTCCATCAAGGAAGAATTAAAAAAATCTTAAATTTTAAGGGACCTTATATTCCATTCCATGGCAGTTTGCGCATGCATTCTCTGACTTTTTATGCTGGTGATGGCATTTGTTACAGTCAGAAATCTTCCCCTCATGAGGTGAAAAATGCGGATTAATCGGAAGTTCTTTGGCCGCCTCAATTAATACCCCTGTATCATTATGACACCCCTGACATACCTTTGAGTCTATGGCCTTAGCAGAAGAAGGGTCTTCGTGGCATTCTTTGCATGACAACCCCTCCAGTTTATGCATATGACTCAGCGGGATTTTCGTCCTCAGGCTCCCTGTTCCGGGTTTATGACATGAGACGCAATTATTGCCCCTCATATCGCTTGTGTTTACATGTCCCTGAGGCAAGACTTCTTTGTCCATATGACAGGCTGCACAGTCTCCTGGCTTCGGGGTCGCAGGCGCCTCTACAGATGCTGTTTTATCTATTTCTCTAACGCTGCATGATAACAAAAATAATAGAAAAAGTCCCGTTAGAATCATGATATTGCATTTTTTCAATTTTTTTCCTTTCACTCTTGTCCAAAAATAATCGGATAATAATATGAAGATATACATATGAAAATACTGGGTGTCAATTCTGAAAAAGACTATCAATGGCTCTATTCCTGTTACCCTGGTTTTTGCTGATGCAAAAACAAAGAGTTATTTGCATAACAGGAATAATATTGTACAATGCCGTTATATGTTAAAGCTGCGCTGGTTAATTGAAATATTTTTATGTGGAAGATCTGTTATGAAATTTGAAAGATTGAAACTTACACTCAAATGTGCTCTCAGGGTAATCAATACAAAGATACTGCTTGGGTTTATAGTTTTTAGCATTGCTGCCATTCAAACCCATTCACACGCACAGGAAGAAATTACATTCAAGGTATGGCTTGATGAACTAAGGACCGATGCCAAGAAAAAGGGTTATAAGGAAAAATCTATCAATCTGGCCTTTTCTGATATAAAGGAGCCCGTAGAACGCAGTATTACAAATGACCGTAATCAACCTGAGGTTATTGAATCATATGCAGAATATCTGGATGGGCGGGTTAGCGAGTGGCGAATAGAAAACGGGAAAAAGCTCTTAAAAAAACATCAGGACCTTTTACAAAAGATAGCCGGTGAATACGGTGTGCAGCCTCGGTTTATTGTTGCTATATGGGGTATGGAAACCAATTATGGGACTGTAATATTGAAAGAGTCTGTTTTTAGTGTTCTGGCTACACTGGCCTATGATAAACGACGGGCAGATTTTTTCCGGGCCCAGTTTTTTGATGCAATCACAATTCTTGATAGAGACTTTGCTCCCTTTGAAAAAATGAAAAGCTCCTGGGCAGGTGCCCTGGGGCAATGTCAGTTCATACCTGAGAATTATTTAAAATATGCAGTGGATTACGATAAGGATGGAAAACGGGATATCTGGGATACTGAAGCGGATATATTTGCCTCCATAGCTAATTATATTTCTTTATCCGGATGGAAGGGGCATGAGACTTGGGGACGGCGTGTATTATTACCGGCTGTACCGGAAGAAGCCCTCTTTGAGAAAAGACCCGGTGACATAGCACCTCTTAAGGAATGCCAAAGATATAAGGATCTTGTGGTGTGGAGAGACCTGCAGGAATGGAAGGCGCTTGGAGTGAGAAGACTTAATGGAGATAATCTGCCACCCCTTTCAATGCTGGCTACCCTGATAACCGGAGATCCGGATGATAATATGGGTTATATTGCCTACAGGAATTTCTGTTCGATAATGAAATTTAATCCCTCCTTTAAGTATGCCCTCTCAATAGGTTTGCTTGCAGATCATTTTATTGAAGAGTAATACCATTTGATAAACATTAGCCTCCTTAACGGCCATATAGAAAAAGGAAACAGGTAATACAGCCTCGCGATACATTTTTCCCTTGCTTTTTAAAGAGCCAAGTCCTAAAAACATAATTATTCCATTAACTGCACATTGAATTATATTCTATTCTTATTTGGCAGCGTTCAGGGATATACGCCTGACGCTTGATTATAAGATATATTTTGATATATTAGTTTCATATTACTTGTTTCTTAGCAGTAACAATAAACCAGATACTTCCTGTTGTTAATCTCGAATTTCGCATTCTGTTTTTCAACTGTTTGCTTGTGTATGTCCCATGTCTGCTGGTTAAAGAGAAACTTCTTAGATAATATAGTAAGTGATCAGAGAATTACTGATAACAAGTTAGATGTTTCCGGTATCAGGGGTAGAAACGAATATTAACCGCGGGTTTTTATGAAAATCACTGTTAAATTTTCCAGTTTGCTGAAAATGCTTACAAGGGTGGACCGTGACCTGATAGATATATCCGAAGGGGCAACAGTTGAACAACTTATGCGGATACTTGATACAAAATATAAAGGCCGGCGTTTTGACAACGAAAAGACAAAATTTATGATTAACAATCAGTTTGTAGGCAGGGAACATGGCCTGGCTGAAGGTGATGAGGTGAGTGTATTTCAAACCCTTAAGGGAAGATAAGCTTTACTTTACCATATGTTTCAAAGATTAAAATTTTAATATAAAAGTTGATTCGGTCTCTAAAAATAAAAAAGGCAGAGTAAATACCCTGCCTTTTTTATTTACTATTGTGGGGGTGATCATGATCTGCTAAATTTTTTTCTTAAACCTGCAAGACCGACCAGGCCAACCCCAAGCAGTAGCATAGTAGCCGGTTCAGGGACAGGTGCAGTCTCAATGGTTAGTTTAATCCCATTATTATAGTAGTGACAGTCAGGATCAAAGCCTAAACCAAAATTATTACCATTTGCTGCATAACTGGTCAGACCTGCAATTTCAACCGGATCGAAATTATATGTTATATCAATGGGAGCAGTGGTAAGGTTATGCCAATGGTTTAGCTGAATACCCTTTCCTTCAAAATTATTACCGCCTCCCTGGTTATCCCAATAACTTTTTGCACCCAAAGGGGCTGTGTCCAGCAGGTGCACATAAAGGTCATTGGTCTTATTATCCCAATTTCTAATATCATCGAAAAACAAAGTTGCCCCTACAATAGTCTGGTTATCTGGTATAGACCAGTCTGTCCCCCATGTATAATAATGATAATGATCCAGATCCCACAATTTCCCTATATTAAAAGAAAAGCTTTCTGCCTGTGCATTTGCAGCGATGGATAGAAACATTAAGGCAAAAAATATTATAATATATCTTCTCATTTTAACTCCTTTGTAAAAAAATTGGAGGCTTACACTGTTAAATTCCAATACTTATGAGCAAAGGCTATGCCATGCTTAGAGAATGCACAATATTAAGTTTAATTGGTTTATTGTTAGCATTGAAATTATATGTGTGAAAAAATATTCCTAATTTTTATGTATTTGTTTTCTAGGAATTGATAAACATTTA
Organism: uncultured Desulfatiglans sp.; assembly: GCA_964610475.1. Classification (GTDB taxonomy): domain Bacteria; phylum Desulfobacterota; class DSM-4660; order Desulfatiglandales; family HGW-15; genus JAAZBV01. The sequence continues at coordinate 10,010 of CAZSZQ010000066.1, read as the reverse complement.
CATAGTACAAATTGGATATTTATATAAATATAATTCCCGGATCGAAAAGATAGTATTTTTCTAACACAAGCAATTTGTTTATAATATTTTTTTCATTCAGCCTGATAGATTGTATGGCAACATGCGGGCTTTCAACATATGGGCAGTTCTGCTATTGTTTTCTTACAGTGACCTGGTGTACACTCAAATAAAACAGTTAAATAAAAAAAAAGAGGAGGGTAAAATATGTCTAAAATGAGAATTGAAGCCCAACCCGCATTGGAAGCCTATATTGATAACTCCGGAGATATCTGCCTTAAGCAGGAGGGTTTTGATGGGAAGGATAAAATTATTACTATACCGCGTGATTATGCAGGGAAGATAATCAAATGGCTTCAGATATTAGAGGAAGAACGCAGAAAGTATCCTAATGAAGATTTCAATGCTGTTGACTGATAATTGACAAGGTGAGGATATATGAAAGAATACAAAATGTGGGTAGGCGGGAAATGGGTAGGGGCAAAATCCGGAAAGACCTTCACCTCTGTTAATCCTGCTACAGAAGAGGTGATTGGCACACTCCCACTGGGAGATGAGCGGGATGTAGAAAAGGCGGTTACAGCGGCAAGGCATGCCTTTCCTGTCTGGTCAGGCAAATCAGTGCACGAACGGTCAGAGATCCTGAACCGGATTGCTGTCTCTATAAGAGAGCGGATAGATGAGCTTGTTGATATCCATATAGAGGATCACGGCTCTCCAGCATATGTTGCAAGGCTTTTCGCCATGTCTGTGCCGGAGCATTTTCAATATGCTGCGGAGATGAGTAAGGGCCTCATGGGAGCAGAAGGGGTTCGGCCTGCTCCGCCGGAGGGCCTGTTCTATGTTGTAAGGGAGCCGCTTGGTGTATGCGCCGGGATTATTCCATGGAATATCCCATATATGATTACAGCCAAGATTGCAGCAGCCCTTTCAACAGGAAATACATGTATTATCAAGCCGCCAAGTCTGGTATCTCTGCCTGCATTGAAGATTGCAGAGATCCTTTCAGAATGTAAAGATCTGCCTCAAGGCGCCGTCAATATCATCACAGGACCGGGAAGCCCTGTTGGAGAGACCCTCGCAGGGCATCCTGGTGTGGATATGGTGGCCTTTACAGGCGGTTATGAAACCGGAAAGGCGATCATGGCCGCAGCAGGTAAGTATGTCAAGCCGGTTTTCCTTGAGCTTGGTGGTAAAAACCCATTTATTGTACTTGAAGATGCAGACCTGGATGCAGCAGTACCAAGGGCAGTCGGCTCCATCACATTCAACAGCGGTATGGTGTGCGGCTCCACAGGGCGATACTATGTTCATAAAGATCTATATGATGAATTTGTGAAAAGATTCGTGGCAGAGCTAAAAAAAGTGACTGTTGGTGATCCGAGAGACCCCAAAACACAGATGGGGCCTGTGGTGAGTGCGGAGCATCGTAAAAAGGTCGAAAACTATATCCGTATAGGAAAGGAAGAGGGGGCAAAGCTGGTATTTGGAGAAAACCGAATACTTAAACCGCCACTTGATAAAGGATACTTTGTCCTACCGGCGGTCTTCACACATGTGGGGCAGAATTCAAGGTTAGGAACAGAGGAGATCTTTGGCCCGGTCGCCTGTATTATGGATCCGTTTACTACAGAAGAGGAGGTTATCAAACTCGCAAATGATACCCCCTTTGGACTCACAGCAGGCATATGGACAAGAAACACGGCCAGGGGTATCCGTATCGCGAACAGAATCGACGCCGGTAATGTCCGCATTAATGGCGGCTCTGTCGCATTTGGCAGCGACCTGCCCTGGGGCGGGTTCAAAGCGAGCGGTTTTGGAAAAGAGGGTTCAAGGTTCGGGCTGGAGGAATTCACACGGTTAAAACTTGTCTGTGTAGATACATCCATATGAAGAATTCGATGACTTGAAGTCACAAATTGTGACTTCAAGTCACGTATGTTGGGCAGGCAACCCAACATATATTTATCGATAGCTGAAAAGTGGACTGACCAAAGACTGTTATTTTTGTATTCAAGCGGTTAGTTCTCAGCGTTCAGCTTTCAGCAAAAGGCATATTAAATAAAAGGTTAGCTGACAGCTGATCAATGAGGGCTGAAAGCTCCATCCAGAATTTACCTCTTTCTGGATGTACACAGATCTTGGAGCAGGCGGATATTCCCAAATCTCAGGTCAAATGGGGCTTGACTTTTAAACGACTGTTTGAAATAAGTGTCTTATAAAATCTTATGAAACAGAAGGTATCACAAAAAAGTGTCAAAAAAATCCGGCGATGCAAAGAATAACAACAATAATGTAAAGCAGACAAGGGAAAGACTCCTCGAAAAGGCCGAGATACTTTTTGCGCAGAAGGGATATCACGCCATAGGCATTAGAGATATCACTTCAGCTGCAAAATGTAACATGGCATCGGTCAATTATCATTTCAGTAATAAAAACAATCTTTATCTGGAGGTCTTCAGGTCAAGATGGATCCCGCGGGAACGCCTCATGTATGAGGCATTTGAGAAGGCGGTTGACAGTCTGAAGAAACCTACTCCGGAACTTGTTTTACAGGCACTTGCCAGGGCATATCTGGAAGGGCCTTTATCGACTGAAGAACTGGGGAGACACAGACAGCTGATTGTGAGAGAATTGAATAATCCCACCGAGGCCTTTGAACTGGTTGCAGATCAGACGCTCAGGCCGCTTTTTGAAAAATTATACGGGCTTTTACAGTTTTTTTCGCCGGAAGAAGCGGATGAGGGAAATCTTAGCTTTGATATCATGAGTATTTTTGGTATCATACTCTACTTTAATTATTCAAGGCCGATGATCTCAAGGGTAACCGGCAAGCCTTATGATACGGACTTTAAGGCCAGATTGATAGAGCATATGGTCCGGTTTTCACTGCATGGCCTCAGTGTTGAGGGGAAAATCCCCCCGGCCAACTAGAGAAAAAGTAAAGATGATATTACCGAACGAAAGACGGTACAAACCGAATCAAATTTCAGGGAGGAATTATGACTGAACAGGTTTTTACAAGCTGCACAAACGCAGGCCCAATATCGGTTTATGTTAAAGACGGCAAGGTTGTAAGGATCAGACCTCTGGTCGCAAAAGATGAAGACTTTAAACCATCCTGGACAATTAATGCGGGGCGGAAAAGATATTCACCGCCGAACAAGTTTTTTATATCACCCTATGTACATGCCGAAAGGACAAGGCTCTATTCTGAAGACAGGATAAAATACCCGTATAAAAGGGTAGATTTTAATCCGAATGGTAGACGCAATCAAGAGAACAGGGGAAAGGCAAAATATGAGAGAATAAGCTGGGACAAGGCCCTTGATATTGTATCATCCGAGATAAAGAGGGTAACCGGTACATACGGATCATCCGCTATTACCGGCATTACATCCTCTCATCATAACTGGGGTATTGTAGGTTACAAGATGGGCCCGTTTGCAAGGTTTATGCACATGATCGGCTATACACCAATATTTGACAACCCTGACAGCTGGGAAGGGTGGCACTGGGGGGCAACCCATACCTACGGCTTTTACTGGAGACTGGGCATGCCTGAGCCATATGATCACCTGACAGATGCACTGCAGAATGCAGAGATGATTGTTTACTGGTCATGTGATCCTGATTCCACAAGGGGCACCTACACAGGGCAGGACTCTGCGATGTGGCGTCAGTGGCTCAAGGAAAAGGGTGTGGAGATGGTCTTTATCGATCCCCTTTATAATTACACCAATGCAGCCATGGACGGCAAATGGATACCCATAAGGATGGGGACGGGCACAGCCCTTGCCATGGCCATAGCCTATGTATGGATCAATGAAAACACCTATGATAAAGAGTATATAGATACAAAGACAATCGGATTTGAAACATTTAAAAATTATGTTCTTGGTAAGGAAGACGGTGTTGAGAAAACTCCTGCCTGGGCATCCGAAGAAACAGGCATCCCAATAAAAACTATTGTTGCCCTGGCCAGAAGGTGGGCGTCAAAAAAAACAATCCTCGCCAGCGGTACAAGAGGCGGTGAAGGCGGGGCATGCAGGGAGGCCTATGCAACAGAATGGGCAAGAATGATGGTACTGCTTCAGGCCATGAGGGGCCTTGGGAAACCGGGCATCAACATCTGGGGCACCAGCATGGGCGCCCCGTCAAATGTTGATGTATTTTTCCCTGGATATGCCGATTCTGACGGCAGGATGGGTTCTACCAGGGCGGCAAAGATAAAGTTTTCTCCTGCCCAGAATCCCACAAAGCAGCGGCTCTACAGGTTAACCGTGCCGGATGCTGTTCTTAATCCTCCAATTGACTGGAGAGGTGACGGCTTCTGCGGAAATTCCCTTGAGCAGCAGTTCAACGAATATGTGTACCCCATGGAAGGTCATTCAGAGGTTAAGATGTTCTACCGGTACGGCGGATCATTCATGGGTACCATGAGCGATACGAACAAATGGGTAAAAATGTACCAAAGTCCGAAATTAGAGTTTGTTGTGAACCAGGACTGCTGGTACAACAGCGAGACCAATTTTGCAGATATCATCCTGCCTGCCTGTACAAGCATTGAGCGTGATGATGTGGGTGAATGGGGCGCTGCCGGAGGCTACACACACCATGCCTCCAACGGATGCAACCACAGGATAGTGGTGCGTCAGAAAAAGTGCATTGAACCCCTGTGGGAATCAAAGTCCGATTACCAGATCTTTACACTTCTTTCCGAACATCTTGGCAGAAAGGAAGAATACACGGATGGCAAGGATGAGATAGGCTGGATAAAGGCGTTCTATGAGATATCCGACCTGCCCAAGTATATATCCTATGAAGAATTTGAGAAGAAGGGTTACTTTGTTATTCCCATGCCTGAAGATTACAAACCGACCGTTTCCATGCGGTGGTTTGCCGAAGGCAGGGCATGCGATACACCTGATCCGGGCAATCCAAAACGTAACACAGAAAAGGCAAAAGAGCTGGGCACATTCAGCGGCAAGATCGAGTTTGTATCAGAGAGCCTTAAAAAATATTATCCTGATGACGAGGAAAGGCCTGTATCACCCAAATACATACCAAGCTGGGAAGGTCACAGGTCGGAACTTGCAAAGAGATATCCTCTGGCCCTGGTTTCACCTCATCCAAGGTTTACCTTTCATACCCACTATGACAAACATGCAGACTGGCTCAATGAGATACCTGTGCATCGGGTATATAAGGACGGCTACCCCTACTGGCCCGCGCGAATACATCCAAAAGATGCAGAACCAAGGGGTATAAAACATGGTGATCTAGTAAAACTCTTTAATGACCGCGGTGCAGTCCTGTGTATAGCAAAGGTAACAGAAAGGGTAATGCCCGGAATAATTCACAGTTATGCATCATCCGCTGTGTATGATCCACTGGAGCCTGGAAAGGCAGGATCAATAGACAGAGGCGGGTGCGTGAACCTGCTTACCTCGTCAAGGATGCTTTCAAAGAATGCACCCGGAATGACACCCAATTCATGTCTCATAGAAATAGAAAAGTGGGAGGGTTAGTAAATGGCAAGATTCGGAATGATAATAGATGTTGATAAATGTACAGGATGTTATAGTTGTTTTCTCGCCTGCAAGGATGAATACTGTGGAAACACCTATCCCGGATACTCAGCTTCACAGCCCGCCAAAGGCCATTACTGGATGAAGCATGTTGCAGTAGAAAGGGGAACCACCCCAAAGGTAAAACTTGACTATATCCCTACACCCTGCCAGCAGTGTGAAAATGCCTCGTGTATTGCCGGAGGATCTGAAGGCGCTGTATATAAAAGAGCAGACGGCATAATAATAATTGACCCTGTCAGGGCAAAAGGCGAGAAGGATATAGTATCAGCCTGCCCATACAGGGTCATATACTGGAATGAAGAAGAAAAGGTGGCGCAGAAGTGCACCTTTTGCGCCCATCTCCTTGATCAGGGATGGAAGGAGCCAAGATGTGTTGAGACATGTCCCACAGGCGCATTGGTTTTTGGCGATCTTGATGATCCTGACAGTGCAATATCAAAGAAGCTTGTTTCATCCAAAACTGAAATCCTTCATCCGGAATTCAATATGAAACCTTCTGTATGCTATGTGGGGCTTCCAAAACGTTTTATTGCAGGTGAAGTAGTGTTTGCGGACAAAAAGGATGAGGCAGCTATAGGTGTAAAGGTTACCCTCTCCAGTGGAAAAATAAAGATGGTAACAACAACGGATCATTTTGGGGATTTTGAGTTTGACGGGCTTGAGAATAACAGGGAGTACACTGTTAAGCTTGAATACACAGGATATTCGTCGAGAAAATTAAAGGTAAAGACCGTTAAGGATATAAATCTGGGTGAAATAGTCATGAAAGTCGCATAAGGACATTTTTTTCAGGAAGCCAACTTGAACTCTTTAATCGCAAAGGCAAAAAAAGAAAAACGATCTATCCTCACAGAGATAGAATCTAAACAGATATTGACTGAAGCCGGAATTATCTGCACAGACACCCGGCTCGCAAAAACAAAGGAAGAGGCTGTTGATTTAAGTGAGAAGATCGGCTATCCGGTGGTTTTAAAGATTTCATCCGCTGACATTACACACAAAAGTGATGCAGGAGGTGTAAAAGTTAACCTCGAAGATAAGGCGGCTGTGGAAAAGGCCTTTGATGATATAAATGCCTCTGCAAAGACAAAATACCCTGATGCGAATATTGAAGGCATATCGGTTCAGGAAATGGCAGGGCAGGGTACGGAAATTATTATCGGGATGACCAGAGACTACCAGTTCGGCCCGGTGATAATGTTTGGGCTTGGCGGTGTACTGGTAGAATTACTCAAGGATGTAGCTTTCAGGACAATCCCTCTGGACAAAAATGAGGCCTCAAAAATGATAAAGGGGATAAAAGGTTATAAACTTCTTCAGGGATACAGAGGGCAGGAAGCAATTGACACCGGACATATGGAGGAAATAATAGTAAAACTTTCGGATCTTATAACTAATACACCGGAAATAAAGGAAATTGATATGAATCCCGTATTTGCAAATAATGACGGGGCAATTGTCGCAGATGCGCGTATTGTCCTTTGATGTTTTTTATTATTTAAGTGAAAAACTTGACTTTTAAACAAACGTTTGAAATAAACAATCCCTTGTAGAATATTATTAGTAAACAACCGCCTGATTTTTTCAAAAGAAGTCTCAGGTTTTAAAACTGTCGGAGGAATAAAATACATGTATAAAACACTGCCAAAGGACAAGATTCTTATCACAGTCGCTATGACCGGTGCTCTTGTAACCAAAGAGCAGCACGCTGATCTTCCTGTAACCCCGGATGAAATAGCAGAGAACGCAAGGCTCTGCGTAGCAGAGGGCGCCGCCATATGTCATATCCATGGAAAAGACAAAAAAGGCCAGAATACATCTGATGTTGCCGTGTTCAGGGAAATTAAAGAGAAGGTAAGGGCAAAATCCGATGCCATCATTCAGTTCAGTACCGGTGGCGGACCGAACCTCACCCAGGAACAGCGTATAGAGTGCCTTGATGCACTTCCGGAAATGGCATCACTTAACATGGGGTCATTAATGAGACTTTCAGGTCAGTACAAGGGAACAGCCTTCTGTAACCTTCCCGAAGAAATAGAAGCTTACCTGGGGAAAATGAAAAGACTTGGAATCAAGCCTGAGATGGAGGTCTATAACCTTGCAATGTTCCAGGATGTTAACAGTATCATAAAGAAGGGACTGGTTGAGCCTCCCTACTGTATTAATCTGGTGCTTGGAATGCGTTATCAGGGAGCGCTGGAGGCCACGCCCAAGGTTCTGACCACCATGATCGACTTTCTCCCTGACAACGCAATATTCAATTGTGCCGCTGTAGGCTCTGATCAACTCCCCATCACCACCCTGAACATGCTCATGGGCGGTGCTATAAGGGTGGGTCTTGAGGATAATATTTATTACAGTAAAGGTGTAAAGGCCACCAATATGTCGCTTGTTGCAAGGACAGTAAGGATAGCCAGGGAACTGGGCAAAGAGCCTATGACACCGGCTGAAGCCAGGGAGTTTATTGGGCTTAAACCTTTTTAATAAACCCGGGGATATCAACTGATTTTCAAACAAAGTTTTAAAATGCTGCGGGGCATGTCCCGGGCTTAATAAAGACGTTGCCCCGCATGTGCTTTAAGAACCAAAAAAATAAAAAACAATATGGAGAAAGAATATGGCAGAGAAAAAACTTAAAATGGAAGATATCAGAAAGATTGCAGTTATAGGTGCAGGAACCATGGGGCACGGCATTGCGCAGGCCTTTGCATATGCGGGGTATAAGGTAAGCATGATGTCCAGGACACAGACAACCCTTGACAGGGCAATGTCCCTTATAAAGGCAAGCCTTGAGGCAATGGCAGGCGCTGGTCTTGTAGACAGGGCAAAGATAAAGGATACCCTTTCACGCATAACAACCTGTACAGATATAGTAGAGGCAGCAAAGGATGCAGACATCGCATTTGAGACAATGGCGGAGAACAAGGAGGCCAAGACAAAGGTCTTTGCCGATCTGGATAAGTGTTTACCTTCAAGGGCGCTAATTGCCTCCAATACCACCTTTCTGAATCCATTTGAATTAGCCAAAACCAGCCGTCAGGACAAGATCCTTATCGCCCATTTCTACGCACCGCCCCAGATCATTCCGCTGGTGGATGTTGTAAAGGGCCCGGAAACAGACATGGCCAATGTTGAGCTCATGGTTGAACTTTTAAGGAAAATCGGAAAGAAACCCATACTGTTCAAAAAATACGTATCAGGTTATGCGATCAGCAGGCTGCAGCTTGCGCTTCAGAGGGAGATCTACTACCTGCTTGACGAAGGCTACCTGACCCCGCGAGAGGTTGATGATGCCTGTATATGGGGCCTTGCAATGCGTATGATGATTGTCGGAGCGGTAGGCAGGATAGATTTCGGCGGAATAGGCCTGAGTGTAAACAACCTGAAAAACCCTGCGTGCAATGCCACACCGGTTGATTACAAGCCCAAAAAGATCTTTGAGCTCTTTGATCAGGGTCATGTCGGTATAAAAACAGGCAGGGGTTTCTATGATTACGGGGGAAAGTCAGAGGCGGAGCTCTGCTCAATCAGGGATGAAAAACTCCTGAAGATGCTTAAGTTCGCAATGGATCTTGGCGATGCACTGCCTTCTAAGTAACTTATATAAGTATACATTAGTAAAAACATATTTTCACCACAGAGGACACAGAGGTCACAGAGATTTTAACTTCTTAGTCTTTACTCCGTGTTCTCCGTGCTCTCCGTGGTTAACAAAAAAGATGTATGTCTTTACTGAATTAATGCAATTAAGTATTAAGGAGAACCTATGAGTCTTGAAAAGGTATATATAGTAAGCGGAGCGCGTACCCCTATCGGACGCTTTGGCGGAACGTTACGCACCTTGCCGGTGCACAAGTTTACTGCCATCGTGTTGAATGAGGTTATCCGCAGGGCGGGCATAGGGTCAGAAAGCGTTGATGAAGTTGTAATGGGGCATGCATACCAGAACGGTGAGTGCGCCAATGGCGCGCGCATGGCCCTTCTCGAAGCGGGCTGGCCCGTATACGTAACAGGAATTGTCGTTGACAGGCGCTGCTGCTCAGGGCTTGACGCCATTAATATAGGCGTTATGAAGATACAGACCGGCAATGCAGATATAGTTGTGGCAGGCGGCATGGAGAGCATGAGCCTGGCTGAGATGTATGTGCCTGGCGATATCCGCTGGGGACTTGGCGGCAAGACCGATGAAAAATTCGGTTTTATGCCGAAGGGTCATGGTTCACTTGCCATGTGGGGCATCCCGTTCTATGACAGGATACAGAGGGGCAGGGTTATGGCCCAGCCTATAGAAAGGTTTGGTGAACTCAACTCCATGATGACATGGGCTGAGGCCGCTGCCAGAAACGAGAAGATATCAAGAAAAGAGGTTGACGAATGGGCATATAACAGCCATCAGAA
>CAZSZQ010000065.1:0-16961 GCA_964610475.1 uncultured Desulfatiglans sp. | reverse complement strand
ACCTGCGGCCTACGGGTTCGAAGCCCGGCGCTCTATCCAGCTGAGCTACGGGCGCATTCAATGAAGGGTATCTCCTACCAATTATCAAACAAGTTGTCAATTATAAATATAAAATGAAAATCAGATATATTTATTCAGCCATCCGTTTATAAATCTGATACCTTTCCTTCACATCCTTCTCTGCCTCTTCAAAAAGCCTTTTGGCATTTTCCGGGAAAGTTCTCGTAAGGCTTGAGTATCTTACCTCTCCCATGAGAAAATCCTTAACGCTTCCGGTCGGCTCTTTTGAGTCGAGAATGAACGGGTTTTTACCTTCATTAGCGAGAAGAGGATTATAGCGGTATAACGGCCAGTAACCGCATTCGACAGCTAATTTTTCCTCTTCCTGGCTCATTCCCATATTAATACCATGGTTGATGCATGGTGAATACGCAATGATAAGTGATGAGCCCGGGTAGGTTTCAGCTTCAACAATAGCTTTAATAAACTGATTTTTATTGGCTCCCATAGCAACTGAGGCCACATATACATAACCATATGTCATTGCCATCCTGCCCAGATCCTTTTTCCTTGTAGTTTTACCGCCTGCAGCAAATTTGACGACAGCGCCTATCGGTGTTGATTTTGATGCCTGTCCTCCTGTGTTTGAGTAAAGCTCGGTGTCCAGTACAAGGATGTTAACATCATGTGCCATAGCTATAACATGGTCAAGTCCGCCATATCCGATATCATAAGCCCAGCCGTCACCACCAAATATCCAGATGGATTTTTTTGTCAGATAATCTGATCTATTGAGGATATCTGCAAGAACAGGATTGTATTCCTTGCCCGGTGTTGTCATTTCAATCTCTATGTATTCAATGATCTTAAGACCGAATTCCTTTGATTTTATACCGTCATTCATGTTTTCAAGCCAGTCATTGAAAGCCTTTTTGAGATTATCGGAAATATTACTTTCCATTGCTTTTCTTATAATGTCTGCCAGCTTGTTTCTTCTTTGACTTATTGAAAGCTCTATACCAAAACCGTATTCGGCATTGTCTTCAAAAAGAGAACTTGCCCATGCAGGGCCATGACCTTCATCATTTACTGTATAGGGGCAGCTTGGTGCCGATCCCCCATATATAGAAGAACAGCCTGTAGCATTTGCCACCAGCATCCTGTCACCAAACATTTGTGTGATGACCTTTATATATGGTGTTTCACCACAACCAGCGCATGCTCCTGAAAATTCAAACAGTGGTTTTCTGAACTGGCTCCCCTTTACTGTGTTTATGGGCATGAGATCATCTCTTACCGGAAGTGTAGTGGAAAAAATATGATTCTTTACCTGAATACCTTTCTGTGTGTTGAGCGGTTTCATCACAAGCGCCTTTTTCTTTGCAGGGCATACCTGTGCACAGTTGCCGCAGCCGGTGCAGTCAAGAGGGCTAATCTGGATGCGGTACTTAAGCCCTGCGAGTTCTTTGCCGGTAGCATCTATAGTTGTGAATTCTTCCGGGGCGCTGGTAAGGTCATCAGTATCTGCCAGTACCGGTCTTATCACAGCATGGGGGCATACAAAGGAACACTGATTACATTGTATGCAGTTCTCAGGTATCCATTCCGGGACATTTATAGCAATTCCTCTTTTTTCATACTTTGTTGTCCCAGTGGGGAAAATACCATCAGGACTGAATGCGCTTACCGGAAGTTTATTTCCTCTCAGGGCAAGCATTGGTTTCATTACATCTGAAACAAATTCCGGTTCATCGCTATCATGTTTCATGTATTCTTCGTGACCTGCATTCTTCCATGATTCCGGATAATTTATCTTCTGCAGAAAGCCAAGGGATTTATCGACCGCATCTATATTCATATTTACGACCTTTTCTCCTTTTTTACCATAGGTCTTTCTGATAGCATCTTTCATTAAACCCATTGCATCATCAGGAGGGATAACATTGGCTATCTTGAAGAATGCTGCCTGCATGATCATATTTATTCTGCCACCCAGTCCAACCTCCTCAGCGATTTTAACTGCATCTATGTTATAGAAATTGATATTTTTTGAGGCTAGTATCCGTTTGAGGCGATCAGGAAGCTTTTCATGCATATCAGCAGCCGTCCACGGGGAATTCAGAAGGAAGGTCCCCCCCTCTATAATGCCATCAAGCAGATCAAATTGTTCAACATATGAAGGGTTGTGGCATGCTATAAACTCGGACTGTGTCAGGAGATAAGCAGACTGTATGGGTTCAGGGGAAAATCTTAAGTGTGAAACAGTGCTTCCCCCGGATTTTTTTGCATCATAATCAAAATAGGCCTGGGCAAACATATTTGTGTTTTCACCAATAATCTTTATTGCATTCTTGTTTGCGCCTACAGTTCCATCTGCACCAAGGCCCCAAAATTTGCATCGAACCGTGCCTTTACGTGCTGTATCTATATTTTTTCCAATTTCAAGTGATGAATGACTAACATCGTCATTTATTCCAACGGTAAAATGGTTTTTGGGTATGCTTGAACGCAGATTGTCAAAAACTGCCTTTGCCATAGTAGGTGTAAAGTCCTTGCTCCCAAGGCCGTATCTTCCGCCTACAATAACAGGTATCAAATTACGTTCCTGATATACTGTGCATACATCCTGGTACAGGGGCTCGCCGAGGCTACCGGGAACCTTAAGTCTATCAAGAACCGCTATCCTTGATGCTGTGGCCGGCATAGCCCTGAAAAAATGTTCCTTTGAAAAGGGGCTGTACAATCTTACCTTTAAAAGCCCGACTTTTTCACCAAGTCCATTCAGATAGTTAACCGTTTCTTCAATAACATCACAGCTTGATGCCATTGAGATAATAACCCTGTCAGCTTCCGGATGACCAACATAATCAAAAAGATTATATCTGCGGCCAGTAAGTCTGGATACCTTCTGCATTTCTTCCTGAACAATATGGGGTATCAGATCATAATAGGGGTTTGCTGCTTCCCTGTTTTGAAAAAAGATATCCGGATTTTGATTGGTCCCTCGCATCTGCGGGTATTCAGGATTAAGGCATCTGCTCCTGAAATCTTCAATGGCATCCCAGTCGACAAGTTTTTCCATATCAGCATAATCGATCATTTCAATTTTCTGTATTTCCATTGATGTCCTGAAACCGTCAAAAAAATGTACAAATGGCAGGCTGGCCCTGATACTTGCAAGATGCGCCACTAAGGCAAGATCCATCACCTCCTGCACCGAAGCGGATGCCAGAAGGCTGAATCCGGTCTGTTTCACTGTGTTAACATCGGAATGATCTCCAAAAATCGATAGTGCATGGGTGGAAATAGCCCTTGCTGAGACATGAAAAACAGCTGGCATCATTTCCGCGGCTATTTTATACATATTTGGTATCATCAAAAGAAGCCCCTGTGACGCTGTAAAGGTAGTGGAAAGGCTCCCTGCCGAAAGAGCACCATGAACAGCACCTGCTGCCCCGGCCTCTGACTGCATTTCAACAACATTAAGTACCTGATTAAAAATATTTTTTCTGCCATGGGCAGCCCATTCATCACAATATTCTCCCATTGTGCTTGATGGTGTAATAGGGTAGATAGCTGCAACTTCGCTCATAGCATAGGCGACATGCGCGGCAGCCTCATTACCTTCTATTGTCATTTTTTTTGAACTCATATGATTCTCCTTTAATTTGGTATAATATCGTGTAAAAGAAAATGCTTTAGGATATTATAATTTTGTTGTTATTACAATTATAAAAAGAAACAAGAGATAAAAAATATATAAACACTTATACTGGTTGAGTGAAGATATTTGACTAAAACAGTAAAAAAACAGATAACAATATGTATTTATCTGATTATATATAAGAAACGGTCCCAGTGAGGCCATGACCAGTAAATAATCAGAGCCTTTCCTTTTATTTTTTCCAGTTTAACAAAATTGGTATTTTTCCATTTTCGGCTGTCATGACTGTTATCTCTGTTATCTCCCATTACAAATATGGAGTTTTCCGGTACTGTTATTGGACCAAAATTCTCATGATCAGCTGATTTGTCTAGAATTTTATGTTTTTTCCCTCCAATTATTTCCTCATAGACATCAATATTTGACACCTCCTCATCACTGTATTTTCCAATAAGCGTAGTTTTTATCTGTTTATCGTTGATATATAACTGGTCATCTTTTATTTCGATTTTGTCTCCCTCAATTCCTATCACCCTTTTTATAAAGTCCATTTTCTCATCTTCCGGATATTTAAATACAACGACATCACCTTTTACCGGTTTTTTAAACTGTAAAATGAACTTATCTATATATGGCATTTTGATTCCGTATATGAATTTGTTTACAAGAAGATGATCTCCAACGAGGAGTGTCGATTTCATTGATCCTGAAGGTATTTTAAATGCCTGAATTATAAATGTTCGTATAAATAATGCTAGAAGTATAGCGATGGTGAGCGCTTCGGCATATTCCCGTATTGTGCTTTTTTTATTGACTCCATTCACTTCTTTTCTATTTTTTTCCAAAAGACCTCCGAAAAATGTTTTTTTAATGTGATTTATTTTTATGCCGATATTTAACTTAATAATAAATTATATAATTATAGAGTAAGATGATTGTCTTTTAATAGAATATTTACTTGCTGTAAAGATTTTTTTCTTGGCTTATTTATCGGTTTTTGACTTGAAAGGCATGTTTTTTGCTTTAAATATTTAAAAGTGATAAGGTAAAAAATATCTTTTCCCAAAATATTGTCTAATAGTGGTATTTGTTTTGTATTGTACAAATATATCAATACAATATATAGTATTAATTTATATTAATATGCACTATATAAATAATAATTATATTAAATTAGGTAAATTTAATAGAAAATACTTGACAAAATATGCAATATATATGATATTTTCCTATACAATAAAATTATTGTAGTCAATATAGTTAAATCGGAGGCAAAATTGAGCCGTAATATTGTAAAAAAAATCCGTGAAGAACTCTTGATGAGCAAAGCTGAACTGGCTCGAAAAGCTGGAGTCTCATCTCTGACTATTGATCGGATAGAAAAAGGTAAAAGCTGCCGAATGGAAACAAAAAGGAAAATAATTCTTGCCTTGGGATTTAATCTTGCTGATAAAGGAAAAGTTTTTCTTGACGTTTAATATCGAGGATTTTTATGCCTGTGCCTAAAAAAAATCAGTTGGTGGGTTTGGATATCGGTTCTCACTCAATAAAACTGGTCGAAATAAATGATAGTAAAAAAGGGATGGTTTTAAAAAATTTTGGAATTGTATATTTGCCAAAGGGTACCATAGTTGAAGGAAGCATCAAAGAGATGGAGGTAGCTGCCACAGCAATAAAAAACCTCTTTAAAAACCTCAATATTAAAAATAAGAATATAGCGACATCCATTTCCGGTTTTTCTGTAATTGTAAAGAAAATAAGCATCGCAAAAAGAAATGAAGCCGCACTGGATTCCAGTATCCAGGAAGAAGCAGAACAATATATTCCGTTTGATATCAGTGATGTCAATCTTGATTATGAAATTCTAAAGAAATCTGATATTGATATTAATAATAAAGAAGATGAAAATGCCTCTGGTAAAGATTCTGAATTAATGGATGTGATGCTGGTAGCAGCCAAAAAGGATATCATTGAGGAGTATGAAAGCCTTATTCACTTGGCGGGACTTAATCCGGTTGTTATGGACGTAGATGCTTTTGCCCTGCAAAATGCTTTTGAAGTAAGCTCTAGCGATCTCTCAGGATGCTATGCTATAATTAATATCGGCGCCGAGGAATTGGGTATTAACGCTATAAAAAATGGAATATCCATGTTTACCCGTGATTCATCATACGGTGGCATGCAGATAACTGAAGCAATAGCCGCTCAATTCGGTGTATCCTATGAAGAGGCAGAAAAGATAAAGCTGGGCGGTTTGGAAATTGAAGACAAAGAAGCCCTGGAAGAAATATTTACTTCTATGGTATCGGGATGGGTTCAGGAAACCAGCAGGGCTCTGGATTTTCTGGCAACAACATATCCTGATGAAAAAATTGAAAAGATATTAGTCAGTGGCGGGGCATGTAAAATTCCGGATTTCATCAAATACCTGGAAATGGAAACGGGTATTCCGGTTGAAGAAATGAATCCGTTTGCCGGTTTACAGATAAATGAGAAGATATTTGACCCAAAATACCTGAGCAATATAGCTCCCCAGGCTGGTGTAGCGGTCGGCCTGGCTTTAAGGAGTATCGGTGACAAATGATAAGAATTAACCTTCTGCCGTTCAGAGCAGCCCGTAAAAGAGAGGACATTAAAAGGCAAATATTGATATATGTTGCTGTAGTTTGCGTGACTCTGGCAGCTATGGGTGTATACTTCTTCCACATTAGCAGTAAACTATCCGGTTTAAAAGGTGAGGAGAGCAGTTTAAAACAGGAGCTGGCCACTTATCAGAAAGAATTAAGTGAAATTAAGGATCTTGAAAATAAGATAACGCAAATAAATAGTAAACTGGATGTTATTAAAGAACTTGAGAAAGGAAAAACAGGGCCGGTTCTTCTGCTTTCAGATATTTCAGATGCAGTTCCAAAAGATAAGCTCTGGCTCACATCTCTTTCTGAAAAAAATGGTAATATATCTTTAAGTGGTACTGCAATGGATAATGAGACGGTGTCACTATTTATGAAAAACCTCAACAATACTGAGCAGATAGTTGCGGATCCTGTGCTGACCAGCACTGTAAGAAGGGATTTGCCTCAATTTAATTTGACCGTTTCTGATTTCATTTTACAATGTAAGACATATACTGCACTAAAAATAGAAGCTGAAAAGAAACCAGAACCGAAAAAAAAGAAATAACAATTTTCCGGGTTGATATATAATGGAAAAAAAATCCTTAATTGAAAAAGTAGAAATGATCAAAATGCCAATAAGGATCACTATCCTTTCTGGCACCTTGGTTTTACTTATAGCTCTTTTTATATGGCTTGCCTACATGCCAAAATCAGAACAGATTAAAACCACCCGGACCACTATAGATGATTTGAACGTTCAGTTAGACAAGGCAAGGATACAAAGGAAAAAACTGCCCGAGGTCAGGGAAGAGAAGAAAAAGGTTGATATGCAGTTTGAGGCAGCATTGAGACTTCTGCCTAATGAGATGGAAATTCCTGAGCTTTTGACAAAGATAACTGAACTTGGTGTAGAGTCTAACCTTGATATATCTGCTTTTAAGCCTCAAAGTAACAAGCAGAAGGGTTTTTATGCAGAGATCCCGATCTCCCTTCAGATCAAAGGAACTTATCATGATGTAGCCATCTTTTTTGAGAAAGTAGGCAACATGGAGCGTATAATGAATATTCAAAATGTTACCATGAAACCTGAGAAGGAACAATCTACAATCTTAGATATAACGTGTGATGCAATCACATATACCTTTGTCAAAGGGAAATAAAAAATGTTGAAGCTGATAAACATCTGCAATAAAAAATTACATTTTACACTCATTTGTGCACTTTTATCATCTTTTGTCTTTACTGTTACGGTAAAAAGTGAAGATGTAAAAAATGAAGAGAGGGTTAAGGATGAAAGTCCGGGTCTAAAAGAATCAATAGACATGGGAAAAGTAGAAAGAAAATATTTATATGATCCAACCGGAAAGACTGATCCATTTAAGTCCTTTATCGTTATTCGTGATGAAAAGGCGGATAAGGAAAAGAAGAAGCCAAGAACATATCTTGAAACCCTTGAGCTTTCTCAGTTAAGCCTCTCAGTTATTGTTATCGGTAAACAGGGTAGATGGGCAATGGTAAAAGATTCAAAGGACGATGGGCATGTCATAAAGGAAGGTACTCCAATAGGTACAAATGGAGGCGTTGTTTTTAAGATACAACCTGGTGAAGTTATAATAAGGGAAGAATTTACAAATTTCAAAGGTGAAAAAGAATTCAGAGAAGTGTCTAAAAAGACATCTGGTTATAAGGAATAGCTGTTACCGTAATAGGGTACACCTGTATATTTGAATGTTTTTTAACTACTTATACTCATTTTCCGTATTTATTATTAAGGAGATATTCCATGAGTAAAATGAACTGGATCGATAAAAGAATTTACCAATCTTTTTCCATATATTTTGTAATTGCCATCTGGTTGATATACGGATGTTCAACAAAATCACCAGTTGAGGTGAATGCGCCAGCAGGGGCTGATACAAAATCCTCTGTAGAGGATGTGAATAATATTAGTTCACAGACCGAAACAGTCGTAAAAGAGGCAGATTCAACTAGAGATCAGTCATCAGATTCAGTTGCATTACAAAAGGATGAAGAAGAAATAGACTATACCGAGTCAGCGCCGCGCATATTTTTTAAACCTTCGAGTTCAACTGTCGGGCAGATACTGGGTATTGATTTTTCAATGTTGCCTCAGGGTAAATCAAGATTGACGGTTACCACAAATAAAAAAGTCACTTATGAGCTTGATCGTGTTGATATTAACAGGCTCTCTTTACAGATCCATGACAGTGAAATAAGCAACGAATTGCTTCTCAAGTATATTGATACTACCGAGCATCAAACGGCATTGGAAAAAATAAAACCTATATTTGATAAAGAAAACAATAAGGTAAAATTGGACATAACGATGCGTGAGGTTGTGCCATTTCATATTAATCAGTCCGATGACAATATAGTAATAGATTTCGAAAAAATATCCTCAAAGATAGCAGAGAAGAAGATAATTCCTCTTAATCTTGTAGAGGCTGAAATGAAGAACCTTTCGGCTGTTGCAGAACCAAAGACAGGGCAGCAGGCTGAAATCCAGGCATTTTCTCCTTCAGTAGATAAAAAATTTAAAGGGGAGCCTCTGGGTCTTGTTTTTGATAATGCAGACGTAACCCACATACTGAAGCTTATAAATGAGGTTAGCAAGGAAAATATCATCTGGGATCCTGAAATAAAAGGCAAAAAAGTCTCGATGATACTTAATGACGTACCATGGGATGAAGCCCTCGAACTGATATTAAAAAATAATGAACTTTCAAAGCGATATGTTGGCCAGAATATAGTATGGATAACTACAAAACAGAAAATGGCTCAAATCCTTGCAGAGGAGGAAGCCGAAGCGATGAAGATGGAACAGAAACTGGAGCAGGAACGCCAGAAACTGGTAGATCAGGCGAAAAGACAAGAAGATGATTCACCTCTTGTTACTGAATACCTGCCTGTTGATTTTGCAAAGGCCGATATAATCAAGGAGCATGTCATTGTCTCCAAACGCGGGAATGTAAGAATAGATACAAGAACCAATACGATCATTATAACTGATACTGCGGCAAGCATTGAAGAAGCGAAGAAGATAGTGAAGCAATTTGATACGCCGGTTAAGCAGATTATGATAGAGGCAAGAATTGTCGAAGCCACGGATGACTTTACCAGAGACCTTGGCGTCAAATGGAATGGAGGAACTGAAGTTAATAGAACCATAGAAGATGAACATCCCATCACCGGTGGCCCGGTTTTGGTCGTGGAAGGGACTGGAACTATAGCAGACCGTTCGGACCTAACTAATGGCAATACTTATGGCGGCACATTTTCAACAAATTCACCGGCAGCAAACTGGGGAAATCTTGGTCTGAACTTTGCCAGGATAACATCCAGCAATATGGGCTTTTTTGCTTTAGATGCAACACTGGCCCTGGCGGAGAGTACAGGCAAAGCAAAAACAATTTCCGCTCCAAAGGTGATTGCCCAGGAAGGATCTGAAGCCAAAATAAGCTCCGGCGAAATAATTAAGATAGCTGCTACCGAAAATGTGTCCTCAGAAGACTTCCCCGCAGAACTGTCATTAAGCGTGACACCTTCTTCGGTCAGTTTCAACGATTATATTACCCTTAATGTTGATGTATCGGATGATCAAAGAGTCGCCGATAATAGAAAAACTACAAAAACTATTTCTACAACTCTCATGGTTAAAAGCGGTGAGACTATAGTAATAGGTGGTATTATCAAAGAGAAAGAAAACGAAAGCATTGAGGGGGTACCGGTACTTAAGGACATTCCCGGTCTCGGATGGTTATTCAAAGCCAAGAGAAAGCAGCTTAATAAAACCGAACTGCTTATATTCCTGACGCCCAATGTGATTCCATCTCCGGTTAAAAATTTTTAGGGATTTGAGATCGTCTTGATGATTAAGATCTAAAAATAGAACAGTTTATCTATCTATCGAGACAGTTTCCTGGAGCGAAATTTCTGTGTGTATAAGGTCATTGAGTCTGCCAGCCTTGATTTTTTTATCCTCATATTTACTTATATGCTGTGCAGGCACGCCTCCCAGACAGGAAAGGGCACGGGTACAGGAGGAACTGGGACGTTCGTTGATCTATGAGGGCAAACCCAGAGAAGGACTGGTGTATCTCCTTGAGGCAGAGAAAATAAATCCATCAAATCATGAGCTTCAGCATCAACTTGCACTCGTTTATCAGCAGCTTGGTGAATATGGCCTTTCTCTGAAACATTTTCAAAAAGCAATTAGACTGAACCCAAAATTTCCTGAAGCCTATAATAATATGGGTATTCTATATTCTCAACAAAAGGAATGGGACAAGGCCCTTGATTGTTTTGAAAAGGCAGCCGCAGACATCTTATACAGTACTCCACAATTTGCCTATCACAACATAGGATCTTTATATTTTAATAATGGTGATTATTCAAAGGCAATTGAAAATTATGAAAAAGCCATAAAGTTGGCCCCGAACTATATTGCTGCTTATAAAGATCTTGCTGTACTTTATGAATCAATTGGTCAAAAAGAAAATGCCCTTATCATATATAAGAAGGCTATTTCACTTGATCCTCAGGCTTGGGATATTCAATTGAGTTTAAGCAGGCTTTACCTAAAGATGGAGCTTAAAAAAGAAGCAATAAAACAATTGAATCACATCATACTTACTGATCCTAGAAGCAAATATGCTAAAGAAGCTACAAAATTACTCGAGAGTATTCAACAACACTATTAGCCCCTTTTTTATCAGGAGAAAAAATGGATATAAAAACCGATTATCTGGTTATTGGAACAGGTATAGCTGGTTTGAGTTTTGCTCTTGAAGCAGCAAAATCAGGCAAGGTAGCTGTAGTTACTAAAAAAGCTAAAATGGAGACATCAACCAACTATGCACAGGGCGGTATTGCCTCTGTTTTAAATCCTGATGACCGTTTTGATTTACACATTGATGACACATTAAAATCCGGCGACGGCCTGTGCAATAAAAAGATTGTTGAGCTTGTCGTAAAAAACGGTCCGGAAATGATCAGGGAACTTGTCTCCATGGGGGTAAATTTTTCAAGGCAAAGTAATGGTTCAGAAGGCCTTGAGCTTGGAATGGAAGGAGGCCATTCAAGAAGAAGAATTGTTCATACAAAGGATAAAACCGGCAATGAAGTTGAGCGGGTGTTGCTTGAGAGGGCAGAAGAAAATGGAAATATAACAATATATGAAGACTTTATGGCAATCGATTTGATAACCATCTCAAAACTGGTAAGAAGGGGAATTGTCAAGTCGGAATCAAGGGAATCATGCTGGGGCGCATATGTCCTTGATGTTATAAATGATGAAGTTATTACCTTTCAGGCCAAGATAACTGTTCTTGCTGCGGGTGGTGTCGGCAAAATATACCTTTATACAAGTAATCCGGATATTGCATCAGGCGATGGAATAGCAATGGGATACCGTGCCGGTGTAAAGGCTGCAAACATGGAGTTTGTACAGTTTCATCCCACGTGCCTTTATCATCCTCTTGCGAAAAACTTTCTTATTTCGGAAGCAGTAAGGGGTGAAGGCGGTGTTCTTGTTAATAGCAAAGGCGAACGTTTTATGGAAAAATATCATCCCCTGAAGGATCTGGCGTTCAGGGATATTGTGGCAAGATCTATTGATATGGAGCTGAAAAAAAGCGGTGACGAATATGTATATCTGGATATAAGTCATAAACCAAAGGATTTTGTGATAGAACGTTTTCCAAATATATATGAGAATTGTCTCAAGTATCAGATAGACATAACAAGGGAACCTATTCCTGTGGTTCCTGCTGCCCATTATATGTGCGGAGGCCTGGTTACTGATAAAAATGGTATGACAAACATAAATAATCTATATGCTGTTGGTGAAGTCGCATGTACTGGTCTTCATGGTGCAAACAGGCTTGCAAGCAATTCCCTGCTGGAAGCACTCGTCTTTGCACGCAGAGCAGCTGTGAGATCGATAAAGGATCTGGAGAATAATCGGGATATTCCTTTTTCAACGGCCCCTGTATGGGAAAAAGGAATAGCAATAGACAGTGAAGAGATGGTGGTTGTTACTCATAACTGGGATGAAATCAGGCGTCTTATGTGGAACTATGTGGGGATAGTAAGGACAAACCGCAGGCTGGCAAGGGCCAGGGCAAGGATTGAGAATATTCAGTCCGAGATAAGAGAATATTACTGGAATTTTACAGTAACAAGAGATCTTTTAGAACTCAGGAATCTTGCTCTTGTCGGGGAATTGATAATTACATGTGCAACACAAAGGAAAGAGAGCAGGGGCCTGCACTATAATCTGGATTATCCTGACCGTGATGATGAGAACTGGAAGCGTGATACTGTGATATGGAAATAATATTTAATTAATTAAAAAACCCCGTTAACTTCAAGGTCACGGGTTTTTTATACAACTGTTTATCTGTATCACCAATTAATAATCAGGGTATTGTATCTTTTGATCTACTATACTCTGAATTTTTTCATTCTTATTATCCTTCATTATTTCAAACCAGGATTTTATAAATGCGTAAATCATTCCACAGCCCACTATTGTAAGGGCAAGATAAAGAAGACCAAAGAAGATTAAATATTCAATGTTCCATTGCCATTCAAATGAAAAGGGAGTCATTGCATATTCTCCTTTTTTATATTTGCTTCAGTTAACACACATACCTATGCCGTAAAAGGATTAAGATCCTTTTCCTTCGGGAAAAGGGGCAGATATCTGTAGGATATCGAAAAGATAAGGATTCCGTATCCAATAACAGCCATTGCAATCCCCCATTCCTGCCAGTTGGGCATATAACTCCGGAACCTGTCTAATGGCATTACAGGTATTGAAAGTGTAACAATAATAAATACGAACCTGTTTAACACTATACCCATACAGTTCATGAGGCATGCGATTACAAGCCATAAGGTATTTTTTCTGGCAGCAGGGATTAAAAGTATAATCATTGGTATAATGCCGAATACACCTATTTCACAGATGAGTATCCAAATACCATATGGACCTTCCCGGTAAAAATCCATCAGGCTTTGTCCTGCCTGTGGTACCGCACTGTTTATCCATCCCAGTGTGTCCGCTATCTTAAGTATCATATACAATGCAAGCAGGAATCCTGAAATCTTTGCCAGGGTCTGAATCGCCCTGTCGGTTACCAGTTTCTTTCTGGCAACAGCCTCTGTCAGCTTTGTACATAAAATTGTGAAGCACGGGCCTGCTGCAATAGCAGAGAGTATGAAAAGAAAAAATGTCCATGGCCATATATAGAATCCTCCGCGTGCGGCAAATGGTCTTGCATACATTACTCCGAACATGCCTCCAAGCGAACCCTGATGAAAAAAAGAGAGGAATGTTCCTGTAGCCACAAAAATTGCCATGATATGATGAAGATTATGCCCGAAAATATGGAGTTCCCTGACATCGTTAAGCTTTCGGTTTTCAAAGATAAGCGGCAGGTATTCAATTGTGAGTACACATAGATTAACAGGTAATACAGAATGAAACCTCTACAAGCATAGAATGGATATTGGCATGCCAGAATATAAACCATTCCCTTAAAGGCTGGCCAATATCGATTCCAAGCATGGCCATGGCGCCGGAATAACAAATAAAACCGATTACTACAGCGATATTGATAATATCATTTATCCCAAATTTTGCATTAGGAAACAGTTGTTCGCAAAACCCTTTAAAGAGAAGGGTTTCTGGTTTTAATCTAGCTTACAATTAGTAATATATAGTTTTTTAGATGATGATCTCCGCTTATTTTCATATTGAATAAACATTTCAAAACAGCATCACTACTCAATTGCAATGCAGTTCAAACTATGTGGGATCAAGCATATGCGTCTAAGCATGGAGATTATTTTTGCCTTCATACTTTTTCCCTGCACAGATAAACGCAATATTTTCTTTCGACCGCCACATCCCAATAATCCGGGAAGGATAAAATATTTATACCCCAAAGTTTTAAGTTGTTCCCGCGGTCGATTGGGATTTATTACAGTGCTATTAAGATAGATAATTAAGTTGTGGAATACTAATCCAATTACCGTCAACACCGCCTCAGTTGACCAAAAATTATTCAGGTTAAAACTCTCAAAGCCATAACCTTCCTTCAAGTCTTTAATCACATTTTCATCATTGGCTCGTGGGCGGTATTCTCGCCATATTTTTTCCGGTTTTGAATCATAATCGTTTGTTATCAGCACACTATAACGGTGATGGTTCCAATCTTCAAGGCCGTGGAAGAGACTCGGTTGTTTACCTATCGCCTTTGGACGTTTATTAATCGATTGTCTAATGACCACATACCTCCTGGGATGTGTCCATTTGGAATCAACATGCTTAAATTCAAACTCACCAACTTCGATTCCTTTAGAGACTGTCTTCCAATTTATTATGCTCAATATCTCACGTTGAATAACAGGGGATATAGGCACTGCGATTATATAACTATAATGCCCGGACTCTAAATACTTGATAAATTCTATCAGATAAAATCCATTATCGCATAGAACTCGTTTTACTCTAAAATCATCTCCAAGGGTTAATCGAGTTTGATGAAAAAAATCTGCAGCACCTTGGCCAGAGCTTGTATTTCCTGATCGATTCCATATATTAACCACATAGCCAGAACCTAAAAAAGCAATAATAGGATTGTGGGAAGGACGACCTCTCTTTTTGGGATTATGACCTCTCTTCACCCCTTCCTGGTTCCCATAACGGGTTAATACCGAGGAATCAAGATTCAAGTTGTCTTCCTTAATGTCCTGCCACTTTATAATGGCAACTGCAAGATCTCTGGCCGATTTGCCTACTTGTTCAGATAAATACTGAGTGTCAATTTTACCCCAAAAACGTGTCAAAGAGCTTGATGCTTTCGGAAGCCATTTTACTCCAAAAGATTCTTTGATTGCTTCAACCCCATGTCCCCACCAGGACAAATGGCTGAACCTTTCTCCTCCGCATAATACTGTTAGAAATGTTGCTAATACTTTTTCGTAAACGCCTTTTGAATTATGCGACCTTTCGATTATTGGAATCCCTTTCCCTACCCAGGATCGAAACTCAAGAACCTCCAGCAGCTTCGCAACGATAGATGATATCCCTCCCCAGGCGGTTATTGCTTTATTAGTAAATGTGATTGGGACTTGATTAACCTTGATCGTTTTGATATTTTTCTCTGAAAAGTGTTTCACTTTTTTGTGCTCCTTTCTATGTTGGCGGCGAACCTCATAAAAGGAGCACTTTCAATTACTTACTTCCTTTTGTCAATTCCTTATACTTTTAAATGCATAATCTGGGTTTAAAACCTCATACTGATGGCCTCATTTGTCTGTAGAAGACAGATAAGAATATCTGTTGGATGAAAGTGGGACAAATAGCGGATAAGTATATTTGATACAGAAAGATAACATTCGGATCAAACAAGAATTCCCCGGAGAAACAGAGGGGAATTCTTGTTATGTAGCTTAATTAAGAAGGAAAGTTTTGTTAAATCCGAGGGAACTTCCGCATCCTTTTCCTGCGTCTTTTAGCGGCCTTTGCCTGTTTTTTCTTTTTTTGAACACTCGGTTTATCATAAAAACGGCGTTCTTTAATTTCTGAAAAAAACCCTTCTTTGGTTAATTTTTTCTTTAAATCCTTTATTGCCCTTTCAATCTGATTGTTCTGAACGATTACTTTCATATCTTCTCTCTTTTTTATATATTTGGCATGAATCCATTATGTTTAAAAAAAAAGCATTCCATAAATAACTTTGGAATGCTTACAATACTATCAAGACCAGATTATTATTAGAAATATTCCGATTTTAAGATAATACCTCGCCTCTGCCTGATAAAACATTGAAAGCATATTTTTTTTGTATTGTAATGCAGGGGATTCCCGAAACAGCGGGAATAAAACCCAATCGTTTTATATCGCAAAAAATTATAATTGGAATCACCCCCTTTTTATGAATTTTGGCAGATAGCATGATAAATGGACAACTATCCGAAAGTATTAATTAAAATCAGGCAAAATGGGCCTGTGGAACAATAGAAACAGAATTATATGTAAATATTATTGAAAGTCAATATTTTAATTCATGCCAGTAAATGTTACAAATTTTCAGCTATTGATACGATCCTGTCACCAAGCATATTCACATAGCTGCCTGACTCATTATCATACCAGCCATATATGACTGCCTGGGTGATTGAGACCTTGGCATATGGCAGATCCATTTTAGAAAGCAATTCCGGTGGTATGCCTGATACCTTTTTAAGGTCAATGGTAACATCAGCGGTTCTGGTATGGGTTTCACTACCCTCAATGATGGCCGCTGCCTTTGGCACCCCAATGATATCGCTCGAGACATTCTGTTTCTCAGTATACTGGAGATATTTATCAGGATCATTTTTTGCCGTCTCGCGGTAAATGCTGTTTATGGTATCCCTTCTTATGGGTTCGCCGGGGTCCTCCTGCAGGTTTACTACAAGAATAATCAGAGATCCTGTAGTAAGCGGGACACGCACAGATTCGGCAATAAAGCCTATCTGCTTCATCTCCGGTATCACATGGGCAAGGGTGCCTGCTGCACCGGTTGTTGTGAGTATGATATTGTTCATGATGCTTCTGGTCTTTCTCAGGTCTGTAGCGCCTGCCTTGGGCGGTTTATCCAGCACCT
>CAZSZQ010000064.1:0-17015 GCA_964610475.1 uncultured Desulfatiglans sp. | reverse complement strand
TCAAGCCAAATTGTCAGAATATATTTGTTTTTCAAGAATATTTATTAAAAAATCAAAAGATAAAGCAAGGTATTCTTAACCGGGAACCTGCAGATAAAACAGATAAAAAGTTATAATGCCTCAAAGACTTATCAGGGATTGACATGTCCCGGTGCAATATATTATTAATTCTCCCAAGAACTATGATGTTTCTTTCATCTGCAACCCCGGAGCAAGGCACCAGGGTCTTATATTAAGCTGTATAACAATATGCTTATAACCTTAAATAAGGGTTTAAAATGATTATAAAATGTCCGGTATGTAACCATGAGATAACAGGGATTGAATGCCCCGTGTGCGGCGGGTCTACACCAGGAGAAGGCACCTACTGTATCAACTGCGGGAGAAAACTAAATGATGAGACCGCGGCATCTGTTAAAGAAGATGATGTAGATTTTGATCTTGATGACAGGATACTTTGCTCCGATGGCACCTGCACCGGGATTATTATAGATGGCAAATGCAGCGAATGCGGTAAACCGCCTGAACAGGTGGTATGATAAAATTAATTTCAGGCAAAGCACTTTGTGTGCTGACAATTGTACCTGTCTGAAAGATGCATATTTTGATCTTGATATACTTTGAAAAAAATAGGACCTCAGAGGAATACCAATGTATGAACTAAAAATAATAACTCAATTCGGTGCTGCACACCAGTTGAGAAACTATAATGGCAAATGCGAACACCTGCATGGTCATAACTGGAAAATTGAGGTATATGTAAAGGGAGAAAACCTCGATGAAGCAGGTCTGCTTGTTGATTTCAAGGTGATAAAGGATAAAACAAATGAGATAATTGAAAGACTTGATCACAAATTCTTAAATGAAATAGGCTGCTTTACGGTGATTAATCCCTCATCCGAAAATATCGCAAAATATATCTTTGATGAATTAGTAAAGGACATAAACGACAAAAGAATCAGGATCAACCGTGTCACAGCCTGGGAATCCGATAATGCATGTGCGACGTATTCGGTTGAGTAATCTCTATGCCCATATTCGCTTTTATTCCATCAAGATACAGCTCAAGCCGCTTACCAGGCAAACCCCTTGCCATAATCGCGGGAAAACCAATGATTCAACGTACCTGCAGCTGTGCCCAAAAGTGCCCTGATATTTCTGAAATATATGTTGTGACTGACGATGAACGCATTTTCAATTTCGTTGAAGGATTCGGAGGTAAGGCATTAATGACAAAGAGAGTCCACCCTTCAGGCACGGACAGGATTTCCGAAGCAGTGGAAATTCTGGGACTGAATGATGAAGATATCATTGTAAACATACAGGGAGATCAGCCGTTTTTTGAATCTTCTGTCATTTCCGAAATGGTGAAACCGCTTCTGGATGATAAGACAATACCGATGAGCACCCTGAAATACAGGATCAATGATCCTGCAGAAATTAATAACAGTAATATAATAAAGGTGATTACTGACAGTAATGACTTTGCCCTTTATTTCTCAAGATCGACCATCCCCTTTTACCGGGAAAAGCCCTCGAAGCAGGCATATTATAAACACCTTGGATTTTATGCGTACCGAAAAAATTTTATAATGGATTTCAACAGGCTGCCAATCGGAGACCTGGAAAACGCAGAAAAACTTGAACAATTAAGGGCATTAGAAAACGGGTACAGGATCAAGGTAATAGAAACAGATTATGATTCCATTGAAGTTGATACACCTGAAGATATAAGGAAGGTGGAGAACCTCATTAGTGCCTTTGAAAAAAATTATGACTGACAAAATCTGGAGACTATCAGCATCCTGTGAAAATGCTGAGAACCTATCTCTTAAAACCGGTATTTCACCAGTAAAAGCCAGGCTGCTTTTAAATCGTGGAATTGCAGGCCCCGAAGATATAAACTCATTTCTTTCGCCAAAATTATCAGGCCTGATTGATCCGATGCTCCTCAAGGATATGGAGGACGGGACAGGGTTAATTATTTCGGCAATTGAAAAACAGGTTCAAATTGCCATATTCGGTGACTATGACGCTGATGGTCTTACAGCCACTGCCCTTTTAGTAAATTTCTTTTCTGAGCTTGGAATCCCTGTTCTTTACTATATCCCGGACAGAATAGAAGAAGGATACGGCCTCTCCATGCAGGCTATCGATAGGCTTGCCGGACAAAATGTAAAGCTGATTATCACAGTTGATTGCGGCATATCCAATCAAAAGGAAATAGAATATGCGCGGACACTCGGGATAGATGTTGTTGTAACGGACCACCATCAGATACCTGATAAATTTACTCCGGTTTCTCCTGTGATCAATCCAAACAGAGAAGATTCCATATTCCCTTTCAGAGAACTCGCAGGTGTCGGCGTTGCATTTTTTCTTGCTGCATCTATACGTTCATGCATAAGGAAGAAGGGATGGTTCAGGCTTGCTGCAGAACCCGATTTGAGACAGTACCTCGATATAGTCGCCATTGGAACAATCGCAGATATGGTTCCGTTAACAGGCCAAAACAGGATTATGGTAATGGCGGGTATAGATGTGATGAAGGATTCTCGCTGGCTCGGAATTGAGGCAATAAAAAAGATATGCGGTATCGACAATCAGATGATAACATCAGGGGATATTGCCTTTAAACTCGCACCCAGGCTTAACGCAGCCGGCCGTATAGGAGATAACACCACCGGGATTACCACTCTCGTTACCGGTAACTACTCCGAGGCCCTCAACTCAGCAAGAGAGCTTAATAATATGAACAGCGAACGGCAGAAGATAGAGAGTAAAATAATTACTGACATAGAATCCAATCTTATCCAGGGGATTGATCTTGTGAAGAAGAAAACCCTGTTACTTGCAAAAAAAGAGTGGCATAAAGGGGTGCTTGGTATTGTTGCTTCAAAACTGCTCGAACGTTATAACCGGCCTACCGTAATTTTGACCATAAAAGATGATATCGCCTCAGGATCAGGCCGCAGCATAGACGGTTTTAATCTCCATGAAGCCATGTCAAGACTTAAACATCTGTTCAGAAAATTCGGGGGGCACTACTATGCTGCCGGATGCACCCTTGACAGTGACAATATCGCATTGCTCTCACAGGGTTTGGAGGATATCGCCCAGAATCTACTCTCTGATGAAGACCTTATTCCATCAATTGCAGTGGATGCCCGGTTAAGATTCTCAGAACTTAATATTGATGTTGTTAATGACATCAGGTCGCTTGAGCCTTTTGGCTCCGGGAATCCGGAGCCAGTTTTTTATTCCGGAACCCTAGAGGTTATAGACTCGTGGGTTGTTGGTGAAAATCATCTGAAGCTCAGGGTGAGGCAGGGTGAAACTGTGCATGAGGCAATAGGATTTAATCTGGCAAACAAGCAGCCTCAACCTGGAAGCTCTATCAACATGGTATATTCTCCGGAGATAAATAAATGGAACGGAAATGAAAAGATACAGCTGAGAATACTGGACTTTGAGCCATCTGGAGGATTGAGCAGATTAAAAAATTACAATTAATTATGTGGAGCAACTTATGGGTAAAAAACAGAAGACAGCAATAACACCTACCAGAGAAGAAAATTATCCTGAATGGTATCAGCAGGTTATTAAAGCCTCAGACATGGCGCAGAACTCCCCTGTTAGAGGCTGCATGGTTATAAAACCGTGGGGGTGGGCAATATGGGAAAATATACAAAAACATCTCGACCGTATGTTTAAAGAGACGGGTCATGTAAATGCATATTTCCCGCTCTTTATACCATTAAGCTATCTTCAGAAGGAGGCGGATCATGTTGAGGGGTTTGCAAAAGAGTGTGCAGTGGTAACCCACCACAGACTTGAGACCGGCCCGGACGGCAAACTCATACCATCAGGAGAACTTGAAGAGCCCCTCATAATCAGGCCTACGTCCGAGACCATAATAGGAGAGATGTATGCAAAATGGGTACAGTCGTACCGTGATCTGCCAGTGCTCATCAACCAGTGGGCAAATGTTGTGAGGTGGGAAATGCGGCCGAGGATATTCCTTCGCACAACAGAGTTTCTATGGCAGGAAGGACACACTGCTCATGCCACGGCAGAAGAGGCACAGGAAGAGACAATGAAGATGCTGAATGTTTATGCTGACTTTGCAAAAAATTACATGGCCGTTCCTGCAATAAAGGGAGAAAAGAGCGAGGCAGAGAGATTTCCCGGTGCGGTCGCCACCTACAGCATAGAGGCCATGATGCAGGACAGGAAAGCGCTCCAGGCAGGGACTTCTCATTTTTTAGGACAAAATTTTGCAAAGGCCTCACAGATTAAATTTTTATCTGCCCAGGGTCAGGAAGAGTATGCATGGACAACCTCATGGGGTGTTTCAACACGGCTCATAGGCGGTCTTATCATGACCCACAGTGATGATAATGGCCTGATAATTCCGCCCAGGCTTGCGCCTGTTCATGTGGTTATTCTTCCTGTACTGCACAAGGATGAAAACACTCCGCAGGTATTGGAATACTGTGAAGGCATATTAAAGACGCTGAAGGAGAAAATGTATGACGGTGAATCCATCAGGGTAGAGCTGGACATACGCGACATGCAGGGAGGTGAAAAGGCCTGGTCATGGGTGAAGAAGGGTGTACCGGTTACTGTTGAAATTGGCCCCAAGGAGGTTGAGAACAATAGTGTTTACACCGGAAGAAGGGATCAGGATAGGATAGAAAGAAAGGGCATTTCCAGGGATGAGTTTATTAATACTATATGCGAAACCCTGGCTGACATCCAGGAAAGTTTACTAAAAAAGGCCCTTGCCTGCAGGGATGAAAACACTGTCATTATTGACAGCAAAGACGATTTCATCTCCTATTTTACTCCCAAAAACGATGACCAGCCCGAGATCCACGGCGGTTTTGCCTTAGCCCACTGGTGCGGTGAAAAGGCCCTCGAGGAACAGATTGCAAAGGATTACGGCGTTTCAATAAGGAACATACCATTTGATTATTCAGGTGAAGAGGGGACATGTATCTTTACAGGTAAAAAAAGCAGGCAGCGCGTGCTGTTTGCAAAGGCGTATTAGGGGTATACAACGATTAAGGTTTTAATATTATAAGAAGGAGTTTGAAGTAATTTAACTTCGGATATTGGTGCAAGGCTCTGGTTTCAGCGATTAAGGCAACTCTGCCTTCGTATGAGTTTTAACCTTGTGCCCTGCGTCATGTGCCTTACGCCCTGCCTTTATTCGATTACCCCGCCGCCAAGCACAACATCCCCTGTATAAAAAACCGCTGACTGACCGGGTGTGATTGCGAGCTGCGGTTCGTCAAAGAAGACCTCTGCCCTACTCTCTCCTATATAAGTAAGAACAGCAGGCGCGGCTCTGTGCTGCACCCTGATTTTTACATCCACCTTGATAGGCGTGTGCAGATCATCAACTGAAATCAGGTTGACATCCTTTGCTATCAGCCTCTTTGACATAATTTCTGATTGACCACCCACAACAATACGGTTTTTCTCTACATCGATTTCCAATACATAAAGGGGATTTGGCGCGGCTATACCCAGTCCCTTGCGCTGACCAATGGTATAATAGATGATGCCTTTATGCCTTCCCAGGACCATGCCTTCTTTATTAACAATATCGCCGCTTATTATATCCCCTTCATTAAAAAAGGGGGTATAATCACTGCCTGAAATAAAATCCTGGCTTTCAGGTAATTCCGATGTATGAAGCCCGATTGATCTGGCGATTTCACGCACATCCTTTTTTGTGTAATTTCCCAGAGGAAAAACTGTACAGCCAAGCTGGCTTTGTGAAAGGGAGTATAAAAAATAGGTTTGATCCTTTGATATGTCTACGGGCTTTTTAAGAAGGTACCTACCCTCTTCTTCTATTCTTGCATAATGGCCCGTTGCAAACCTGTCAAACTCAATGCCCGCTTCCCTGGCCTTTTCAAACATAAACCCGAATTTCAGTTTACGATTGCACACAATACAGGGATTTGGAGTTCTGCCTTTGAGATACTCAAGCCTGAAGTATTTTATCACATGGTCGGTGAATTCTTTTCTGAGGTCAATAATATGAAAGGGGATACCAAGTGTTTCACATACTGATCTTGCAGAGGCAAGATCATTTTTTTTATTAGGGCCATAGCAGGCATTTTTACCTGCCACATCTATTTTGATATTCTCATCATATATCATCATGGAAAGGCCTGATACCTCATAGCCTTCCTTTTGTAAAAGGGCTGCTGTCACAGAGGAATCCACCCCTCCGCTCAATCCAACAGCTACTTTTAATTTTTTATCACCCATCGTTTATGAAGAGGTTGCTCTAATTGATCTTTATTCTCCAGCCAAAGGGGTCATCCTTCTTTCCATACTGGATGCCGACTATCTCATTATAGAGTCTTTGTGACAACTGACCCATGTTGCCTCCGGCAACAATATGATTTTCTCCCTTGTAGGTGATCTGGCCAACAGGTGAGATAACAGCGGCTGTTCCCGTTCCGAATGCCTCGGCAAGCCTTCCACTTTTTGCCGCATAGATTACATCATCTATAGAGATAGCCTTTTCCGAAACCTTCATGCCCCAGCTTCTTACCAGTTGAATGACTGAATCCCTTGTTATTCCGGGAAGCACGCTTCCGGCCAGCGGTGCAGTTATTATATCATTATCTATTACAAAGAACATATTCATGGTCCCGACCTCTTCGATATATTTTCTGTTTACCGCATCGAGCCACAACACCTGGGTAAAGCCCTTCGCCTTTGCCTCTTCGGCAGCAAGGAGACTTGCGGCATAATTGCCTGCTGTCTTTGACTCTCCGGTTCCGCCGATGGATGCCCTTACGTATTTGTCTTCAACATATATCTTTATGGGGCTTAACCCTTCTTTGTAATAGGCGCCAACCGGGCACAGGATGATATAGGCGATATATTCCTTTGCGGGCCTTACACCAAGATGCGGTTCAGTAGCGAGCATAGCAGGCCTGATGTAAAGTGATGTGCCCTGATTCTTGGGGATCCAATCCTGTTCAAGAAACAGAAGCTTTTTGAGCCCCTCCATGAAAAGGGAGACTTCCAGTTCAGGCATACATATTCTTGCTGCAGATCTGTTGAACCTTTTCGCATTGTCCTCAGGCCTGAAAAGATAGATGCTCCCATCATTTGCCCTGTATGCCTTGAGCCCTTCAAATATCTCCTGCCCGTAATGTATTGCCATGGCAGCAGGGCTAATGCTGAAATTAGCATATGGGATAATACGGGGGTTATACCAACCCTTTCCGGTCTTATAATCTACAACAAACATATGATCTGTAAAGATATCGCCAAAACTCAGATTGGATTCGTCTTGCGGTTTCTTTTTTAATTTACCCGGTGCTGCTTTTTTTATTGTGATTTCCATTTTTTCATATTCTCCTTATACCTGCCTGATAGATCAGGGTTATTACCTGTTGATAATCAAAATTCATTTTTAAGTAATATCCCTGAGGTTGTGGATAATTAGCACACAGATTACAGAAAGGCAATAAACATGTTTGGACATTTCAAACTCCCGGATGTCTTCGGATAAATTTCATTCAATCGTCTGAAAGGCGGCATTACAAATTGGCACAGGGCGCAAGGCGCAGGGAAAGGCTATAAGACCGTTTAAGGTTTGAGGTTTAAAATTTAAGAATAAAAATTAAATATTTGTGGCCCAGGGCATAGAGAATGCAAAAATGTAATTCTCCTCGGTGAGTATGGGAAAAGGATTGAAAAACTCCGTGATCTCCGTGTCCGTGGTGAAACCTCTTCCATTAAAAAAGTGAAGTGAAAATTTTAGTTCCCTTTTACCCCGGATACAGCCTTTTGCCTCATCTCTTCAAAAATCCCTTTCCACTCTTTTATTTTTTGTGAAAGAGTAAATCCCCTGTATTTCCCCCATGTCTTGTTTGCCCTCTCTGCCTGGGCCTTAAAATTCATGTCTTCAGGGTTAATAATCCTTCCATCTTCAACAAGCTTGATAAAAAGCGGCTTACCGTCTATATCTTCCATTTTGTCTGCGATGACAAGCATATCTCCATGTTCATATACCCTTATTCTGCCGGGAACAGACTCCTTTCCGGGAGAGTTGCTGAATTTCAAGTTGGGGTTTTCTCCTGTCATGGATCTCTTGAATGCGGCAGAGAGGGTATCGCGGTGGAACCGCTTGTAATAATAGCCCCCTGCGCCCGGGAAAAGTATATTATCCGGTTCAGCCCCGGTCTCCTGTTTGAACAGGGCATACACCTCTTTTACCTTTTCAGGGGTTACCTCGTCTTCAAATACAATGAGCCTGTTTTCTATGCCCTCTTCCTGCATCCTTTTATAATATCTGACACACTGCCCTGCAATATCACCTGAATCAACGCGTATACCTATACTGCTGTTTTCAGGGAATCTTTTCATGATGGTAATGGCGTTTTCCATACCTACAGTCTCTGCATCCACAAGGTCGGATAAAAGCGAGGCGCTACCTGCGCCCCTTACAAATCGTTCCATTGCCTCTAATTCCGCTTTTTCAAGGGGTTTTTCGAAGGACTGGAATGCGCTTAAAAATTCATGGCCTATTGTGCCTATTGACCTGAAGAGTTCAGGAAACATGAACTCTGCTGCATCACAGGAGGTAAATACCGGGTTTCCGCCATTTCCTGTATATATTGCAAGGAGTTTGGCAATGGCCATCCTTTCATCAGGGTCAGCCCTGTACCCGAACTCTGCATGTCTTTTACCTGCAGCCTCATACATGAGCCTCCCCTTTGTTGCATGGATTATCGAACCATAATATCTGCACATCTGTGGCTCAATGAATGAGACTATCCCGCCGGGACCTTCAAAGGTCATGCATGGGACACCAGAAAAAAAGGTTTGCCCTCCTGGAAAACCCCATATGTCGATGGGCAAAAAAATCTCATCACTTTCTGACTTATCAAGAATTGATTTAAATAAATTATCAGGAAATGCCTTTACCCACGAGTTACCTGAGTACCATTCCATAGCCATTTCCATATCCTGCCTCTTAAGGGGCTTCAGAAAATACTGTCTCAAGAGCCATTCATGACCTGCCATGATCAGCCTGTTACCCGCCCCCTGTTCCGGTAAACCTTTTCTAAAAGTAAGATGGTAAGCAGCATCACACCTGCTCAGCTCTTTATCCGCAGACCACATGGTGCGCTTATAAGTGTCTGATGACAGGAATCCACCAGTAAGAAACCAGGATGCCAGGAATTCGTTGATCATTTCTTCTCGTTTTTCTTCCAATGATCCCATCGCATTTCCCTTTTAAAGGTTAACAGTCCAAAACCCCCATAATTAAATTGTGTTTGGATTTTCCATGACGTAAAATCAGTAAATATTATTTTTATAAATTGGTCAATAAACCTGTTTCAGGAGAAATTTTTGTGAAAAAAGACTATCTGTTACTTTTAGTTATATTCTTCCTGTCGGCTGTACTGGTTTTTTACGGGTGCAGTACCGTAAAAAGAAAGGGCTTTTCGCCACAGCAGGAGATGATCTGCGATGAAAAAAACGATGAGGCATTAAAAGACCAGAATTATGAAAAGAGTATTATTCTCCATGAATTCTTTATCAAGGAAAACCCGGAAAACGGTCTTGCCATGTATCACCTCGGATACAGCCATGGTCAGCTTGGAGACCATGAAAATGAGGTGAAATATTACGAGGAGGCGATAAGGCTGGGTTATTACGGATCCGGTATTTTCTTTAATCTTGGCATGGCCTATGGTGAGATGGAAAGATATGATGATGCTTTCAGGATATTCAAAAATGCCATAAAGGTGGAGCCTGAAAGGGCTGATAATCATTTTGGCCTGGCGCTCATCCTTCAGAAAATGGGCAATACTCTAAAGGCAGAAAGAGAATTTATCAGGGCAGCAGAACTCGCACCTGAAGATGTGGATACGCTCTATTATTTGGGTATGCTGTACGCTGAAACCGGTCGTATGAAAAAGGCAAATAAGCAGCTTAAAAAGCTTATGAAAATTGCCCCTGATAATGAAATGACTCATGAACTGAGAGATATACTGGATAAAAAAATTGAAGATAATACCAGTAATTGATCTTCTTAACGGCCAGGTTGTTCATGCGATCAGGGGCGAGCGTGAAAAATATAAACCTTTTAAGAGTCTGCTTACTAAAGGAAGCAATGCAGCGGATATTGCACGCGCACTCATGGCGGAGACAGGGAGCTCTCAAATTTATGTTGCTGATCTTGATGCTATTCTTAAAAAGGGGAATAACTGTGATATATTTCCCCCGCTCAGGGAGCAGGGTGCATCCCTTCTCGTAGACGCTGGGATATCAGATATGGATTCAGCCATCACAGTTAAAAGATCTGGGGCCGACAAGATTATACTGGGTTCTGAAACCCTTTCCGATCTCAAAGAGTTGGCTGGAATAGTTGAACATTTTAAGGCTTATGACCTGATTTTCAGTATAGACATAGCTCAAGGGAAGGTGCTTTCCAGGTCAGAGGATATTAAAGGAGTTAACCCTGTTACTGCCATAGACATTATTTCAGGAAAGGGAATCAATAGTTTCATACTTCTTACCCTTGATCTGGTGGGTTCAGGAGGCGGGCCGGATGTAGAGCTTATGAGAAAGGCGCGAAAAGTATTTCCATCACACACCCTGATTTCAGGTGGGGGTGTAAAAGTACCTGCGCATCTGGATCAGTTGAAGACGGCAGGCGCGGACGGGGCTCTAGTTGCGACCGCACTTCACAGGGGGTGGATCACCAGAAATGATTTATTCCATCTTTGCCATTTATAAAAATATAACTTGACACAGACCCGATAAGATTATTTAATCCCCAGCGCTTTACTATGAAATTAGAATGATTAATCTGGCAACATAAATAGATGTCAAAACATGACAGGAATTAATTTATAAAAGCAGTTAAAAAGCGGGAAAGAGGAGGTAGAGACTATGTACTCAAAGACAGTCATGGATCATTTTAAAAAACCCAGGAATGTCGGGACAATCGAAGATGCCAGCGCCATTGGTGAAGTGGGAAATCCCCTTTGCGGCGATATGATGACAATATATCTCAAGATAGAGAATGAAAAGATAGAGGATATCAAATTCCAGACCTTTGGTTGCGGAGCTGCAATAGCTGTTTCAAGTATGCTTACTGAAATGGCAAAAGGAAAAACCATAGAAGAGGCAAAAAAGATAACGAACAAGGATGTTGCAGATGCCCTTGAGGGTCTTCCAAAAAATAAACTCCATTGTTCAAACCTTGGCGCTGATGCCCTTCAGGTTGCAATAAAGGATTATGAAGACCGGAAGTCCGGAAAACCAAGGCCGGAAAAGATACAGGCTGACAGGCATGCTCATGCCGAAAAAGAGGCATGTTACTGCCCCTATTGCGATACTGAAGTGGGCGAAGGTGAGGCATTCTGCAAGTCATGTAACAATGCATTGATTCAGCTCAAATAAACACATAGCGGAGATATGTATGAACATAACGAACCTTGATCATTTATCAGCCAATCCTATCCTTCCTGAAGTCCAGGAGGCAATGATTGAGATGATAAAAAATAATTACGGTAACCCTTCCAGCCAGCACCGTCTTGGAGATGCCGCATCAACAGCGCTTGAGGCGGCAAGGGATTCTGTTTCCGCTTTAATAAACTGCCCTGTTTCTAAGGAGATAGTATTTACCTCCAGCGGGACCGAATCCATCAATCATGCAATAAAAGGTGTTGCATTTGCCAGGGCGGAAAAGGGGAAACATATAATCACATCCAATATCGAACACAGTTCCGTGATCAGGTCTTTAAAACGGCTGAAATTATTTGACTACAATGTGACATCTGTGCCTGTGGATAAATACGGGATGGTTGATCCGGCTGATGTAAAGGATGCCATAAAAGATGATACTATTTTAATAACTATAATGCACAGCAACAATGAAATAGGCACAATAGAGCCTATTAAAGAGATCGGGGAGATAGCAAGGGCCAATAAAATACTTTTTCATAGCGATGCAGTAGACTCTGTCGGTGTTATACCGGTGGATGTGCAGGATCTGGGAGTAGACCTTTTAAGTTTCGGATCTAATTCCTATTACGGCCCGGCAGGAGTAGGGGGGTTGTATATCAAAAGGGGTACACCAATATGGCCTATGTTTGACGGGGGCGTTCAGGAGAATAATAAAAGGGCAGGCACGGAAAATCTTATAGGCATAGTTGGCATGGGCAAGGCTGCCGAACTCGCAAAGAGAGATATGGAGAAAAGGATCACCCACTCAAAAAAGCTCAAGAAAAAACTCTTAAGGGATCTGCCTGATTATCTGGATGAGTATATACTGAATGGTCACCCGGAAAACAGTCTGCCGAACCATATAAGTGTTTCTATAAAATACATTGAGGGCGAAAGTGTTGTGCTCATGCTTGACGAGGAAGGTATCGCCGTATCCACCAGGTCAGCATGCGCAGCAGGGGCATTAAGGGCTTCCCACGTGCTTTTATCTATAGGACATGAATTTGCCGATGCCCAGGGGACCATGGTAATCACTTTTGGCATAGATAATACTGAAGAGGATGTGGACAGATTTCTTAAAGTGCTCAAGGATACAGTAATTTCACTCAGAACAATGTCCCCTCTTTACAGTAAAAAATAAGGCAGGGGCAGTATGAAGCTATCTACAAAAAGCCGTTATGGCATCAGGCTGATGATTGATCTGGCTGAGCGTTATAATGAGGGCCCTGTTCAGATCAGCCACATAGCCGAACGGCAGGAAATTTCTGTAAAATACCTGGAGCAGATAACCGTTCCTTTGAAAAAAGCAAACCTCATAAAGAGCATGAGGGGTCCCAAAGGAGGGCATGCGCTTGCACGGTCTCCTCTCGAGATATCAATGGGTGAGGTCATTTACGTGCTTGAGAAAGGTCTGGATATCAGCGGTTGCATCAATAACCCGGATTCCTGTGACCGCTCCAGTCACTGCAAATCAAGGGATCTGTGGGTTATCGCATCAAAGGCAATTTATGATAAATTAAACACCTTGAAATTATCAGAGATGATCAAATGAAAATAGTATCAATAGCAATAAGTAAAAAAAAGGGAACAAGAAAAACCACACTGGACTCTGTTCTCGTAAAAAAGGATTATGGAATAGATGGTGATGCCCATTCAGGTCTGTGGCACAGGCAGGTGAGTTTTCTCGCCTCCGAGAGCATAGGGCAGGCAAGGGATAGGGGGCTTAACGTCACATTCGGGGATTTTGCCGAGAATTTTGCCACAGAAGGTATTGACTGGAAAAAGATACCCATCGGGACCAGGCTTAAACTGGGAGAAATAACACTGGTTGAAGTGACCCAGATAGGGAAGGAATGCCTCAACAGGTGTGCCATATATTATCAGGCAGGTGACTGCATAATGCCCAGAGAAGGCGTCTTTGCCAAAGTCCTTGAAGGCGGCACAGTAAATAAAGGTGACACTATTCAGATCCTTGAAAATTCCGAAACTGAAATCAGGAAATAAAGGGAATGGAGAAATATTCCGAAAACACTCTGATAGGCCGGTTATCCGGCACAGAAACCAGCCGAAGCTTTGAAGTAACAAGGTACAAAGAGGGAGTCCCGGTAACAGACAGCCATGACCTCATATCTGAGGAGCCTCTTCTTATAAGGATAGAAAATAATCCGTATTCTGTTATTATGAGGACACCCGGTGATGAAACCTTTCATGCTGCAGGGTTTTGTCTGGCTGAAGGGATTGTTGATGATTATAAAGACTTCAATACAATAGGTTTTTGTGCAGATATGGATCCGAATGTAGTGGAGGTAACACTCAATCCGGAAAGATATAAAAAGGTCTCTCATCTGCTTGAGAGAAAAGGTTTTATCAGCCAGACCAGCTGCGGTATATGCGGAAAGGGTTTTATAGATGAGGTATCCCAGATATTAAAATATGGTGAAATCAATACCAAAGTCACTCCTGAAAAGATTTTCAAGGCTAATGCAAAACTTGAGGAAACACAGAGTTTATACAAGACTACACGCGGTTCTCATGCAATTGTTTTACTGGATCATAATCTTGAGTTCTTATCAAAGGGCGAAGATGTCGGAAGGCATAATGCCCTTGATAAGGCTATCGGACGGGTATTGGTGGGTAGAAAACTGGAAGATGCGTATATGGTTGTGCTTTCTTCAAGAATAAGTTTTGAGATGATTCAAAAGACAAACCGTGCAGGTATCTTTTTCATGCTCAGCGCATCAAGACCTACGGCGCTGGCTGTCGAACTGGCCAGTAGTCTTGGTATGACAATTGTATGCTTGAGCGATGGAAAAGACATGATAGTTTTCAGTGGACAAGAAAGGATAATGTGGTAATATCCTCTCAATTTCTGCGGGCAGCATTTACTGTTCCGCAATTAGAACTAATAATGATTCTGTTAGGGTGTTTTAGTGTCTACTGAAGATATGAATCCCGGTAATGCGGCAAACAGCATAAACAGATTTAAAACCTGGATTCCGGTTATTCTGTCCAGTATTGTGGGACTTGTTCTGCTTATCTCCGGCCTGCAAAAATCATTTGGATTAGATCTTTTTATCCGTCAGATACGCGAGTACGATATAATAACAAACAACTTATTAATCATTTTTAGCGCATGGGGACTCATTGCTGCTGAATGCTGCCTTGGCGCAGCCCTCACAATCAACTTCCGGCCTAAAATTGCCGTGCCGGCCGGCGGGTTCCTATTTCTGGTTTTTATTGCAGCAACAGGATGGGCATGGCACACCGGCGCTACAGATGACTGCGGATGTTTCGGTTCATGGATAAAACGAACACCAAAGGAGGCAATGCTTGAGGATATAGTGCTTTTCTGCTTCCTCATGATTTCCTGGAAATGGAACAGGTCTTTCAAAATATGGCCATTTTCTATAAAGGAATTTCTGGTTGCCATTGCGTTTATTGCCGGTCTCTCATTGCCTCTTATTGCGGGGCCGTTGCTTGAACGCATAACCAGCGCATTTACCAGACACGAAAAAGATGGTGTCGAAACCTTTGTCCTCAATGACTTTCACCACAAGGATCTGACAACGGGGAAACATATAGTAATTATTCTGGCTACTGATTGCCCCCATTGCAGGGCAGAGATGGATAATCTGAACATGATTGCGGAAGATAAGAATTTACCCGGTTTGATTTCAGTTTGCATGAATGATCAAAAGCAAATAGAGGATTTTATATCAGAATATGAACCTGCCTTTGAAATCTATCAGATACCTGATAACGACTTCTGGCGCCTGCTTGGTGATGGTGAAATACCCAGAACCATCCTGATAAATGAAGGCACAATAATTAAAAAATGGGATTTTGCAGCGCCATCTATAGATGAGCTTAAGGCCGCTGCAGGAAAGTGATCCTTTCATTGATTAGGTTGTCGGACATTTAAATGGCTCCTCAATTTTTTTCAAAGGGTATTCATTTGCTTGACCCTTAACACCGTTATAAACCTATTGCCCAGACATCTGTTTTTAAAATAAAGCATTCTTAAATCAAACTAATCTCTGTTAATTTTTCATTAAATAACTAATATATTT
The DNA here is from genome assembly GCA_964610475.1 of uncultured Desulfatiglans sp. Classification (GTDB taxonomy): domain Bacteria; phylum Desulfobacterota; class DSM-4660; order Desulfatiglandales; family HGW-15; genus JAAZBV01. Next base: position 1,443 of record CAZSZQ010000064.1, on the reverse strand, counting down.
GAAGCAATCTCTTAAAACTGCAATTTGATCTTTTATCCTTTTTTAAAACCAGAAAAACAAGATGAGCAACAAAAGCTAAAAAATTCTATAATAACATAACGAATGAATATATTTTTTTAAGTTAACATTAGAAAAAATATGCAGTAACGATATTTCTGCAAATTTTGCTTGACAAATTTCCCATGTTTGATTATATTTTGCAGAAACGTTAATTCAGCACTATGAAAGAAAATTATGAAGGTAAAGCTTAAAAGAATAGCATCAGTTCAAATGGGGTACTCATTCAGATCCCGTCTTGATGTCATAGGTGGTGGTGATATCGCCGTTATCCAAATGAAGGATTTAATGGTTGAAAATATAGTTGATTCCAGAAATTTTACAAAAGTCGATATGAAAGCAATAAAAGATCATCATCTTGCCCAAAAAGGAGATCTTGTTTTCAGGTCTCGCGGGCTTGTTAATACTTCAGCCTTAATCGTTGATGATCCCGGAAACGCGGTTGTTGCTGCCCCTTTATTAAGAATCAGAATTACCAAGCCTGAACTTATTTTGCCAGAGTATCTGAACTGGTATATCAGCCAGCGTGATGCACAGGCATTTTTTAACAGCAGTGCAAAAGGGACTGTCCAGAAGATGATCAGCAAACAGGCAATTGAAGAACTTGAAGTATCATTACCGAGTCTGGAAAAACAAAAGGCTGTTTTAGATATGGTTGCATTGACTACAAGAGAGCAGACTTTGCTCAGTACTTTAGCTGAAAAGAGAGCGCAATACATTTCATCGATACTAATGAAGTATATAGAAGGAGAATAATATGAGCAGTAAGATTGATCAGAAAGACATCAACAATGCGGCATGGGCAGCATGTGACACCTTTAGGGGGGTTGTTGATCCGGCGCAATACAAAGACTACATCCTGGTGATGTTGTTTTTAAAGTATATCTCCGATATCTGGAAGGATCATTACGAAGAGTACCGAAAACAGTATGGCGAAGATGATGTTCGCATACTTCGTAAGCTTGAGCGTGAGCGCTTTGTTCTCCCAATTGTAAAGCTTACAGAAAAGAATAAAGAGACCGGTGAAGAAACGATTCTGGATGAGTTTCCTGCCACCTATTACAGCCTTTATAATAGAAGGGCAGTTGCAAATATAGGTGAGTTGATAAATATTGTTCTTGACCATATTGAAGAAACCAATAAGACCAAACTCGAAGGTGTTTTCCGAAACATAGACTTTAACAGTGAGGCAAATCTGGGCAAAACCAAAGATCGTAACCGCCGGTTAAAGGCCCTTCTTGAAGATTTTCACAAACCGCAGCTTGATATGAGTCCGAGCCTTGTATCCGAAGACGTTATAGGCAACACCTATATATATCTTATTGAACGCTTTGCCTCTGATTCCGGCAAAAAGGCAGGAGAGTTCTTTACTCCTCTTAAGGTCAC
>CAZSZQ010000063.1:0-17113 GCA_964610475.1 uncultured Desulfatiglans sp. | reverse complement strand
ACCTTTGCACAGGGAGGATTTGAGATGGATACAATAAAGACATCTAAAGGAAATCTTGAGATCACGTTTATCGGCCACGGCACCCTTATGTTTTCTTTTGGCGGAAAGATAATCCATGTTGACCCATGGACTAGCTTTACTGATTACAAGGGTATGCCAAAGGCGGATATAATTCTGGTGACCCACGATCATTATGACCACCTTGATAAAAAGGCCATAGATGCTCTTAAAAAAGATGGGACCGAACTCATTGTGAACGAGACATGCTTCAAACAGATTAATGAAGGAACCGTAATGAAAAACGGGGATACAAAGACTGTATCCGGTTTAAAAATAGAGGCGGTAGCGGCCTACAACATTTTGCATAAGCGTGATGTAAATAACCCCTTTCACCCAAAAGGGATTGGAAATGGATATATAATAACCTTCGGTGATAAAAGGGTATATGTTGCCGGGGATACAGAAAATACGCCTGAGATGAAGGCATTGAAGGGTATTGATATAGCATTTCTACCCATGAACCTGCCATACACCATGACACCCGAAATGGTTGCAGATGCAGCAAGGGCCTTAAAGCCTGCTATACTCTACCCCTATCATTATGGGGAGACAGATACCTCGAAGCTTTCGGATCTATTAAAGGGGGAAAAGGATATAGAGGTGAGGATAAGGAATATGAAATAAAATAGAGGCGCAAGGTACAGGGTGCAGGGCGCAAAGTAGTTCCTACCCTGAGCCCTGCGCATCCTGTCTCGACATAGCTTTAGGCGGAGGCGGATGAATCTTTTATTACAATCACATCCTCAGGCATAATCTTCATCCAAACCCTTTCATGTTCGTTAAATTTGTCTGCAGCACTGGAAAGAGTGAATACCTTCCATGGCTTTTCTTCATATCCATCAGGGATGCACTGATACTGCCTCATCTCCCCCAGAAAGGTGTTTGATATTATCTTGGCAGGTATATATACAGCGTTATGAAGCTTATCCTCTTTTCCTGAAACAAGTTCAATTCTTTCAGGCCTTATGCTGCAAATTACATCAGTACCGGATTCAATAATTTCTGTATATCCTGATGGAAGTAAACCTATGCGTGTCCGCACCTTAATAGCCGGAGATATCTCGATTACTCTTCCATCTATAAAGTTGGCTTCACCTAAAAATTCAGCCACAAACCGGGTCGCAGGATAATTATACAGTCCATCCGGTGTTCCAACCTGTACGATTCTTCCCCTGTCCATCACAGCAATCCTGTCTGCCATGGAAAGGGCCTCTTTCTGGTCATGAGTAACGTATACTGCTGTTATACCCGATGACTTGACAATATCCTTAAGCTCATCCCTCATATGGAGTCTTAAGCCTGCATCAAGGTTGCTTAACGGTTCATCAAGAAGCAGGCATTCAGCCTTTGCTGCAAGGGCTCTTGCGAGTGCGACACGCTGCTGCTGACCTCCTGAAAGCTGATTGGGTTTTCGTTTTATATATTCCTTCATCCGGACCTGTTCGAGCTTTTCCTCTGCAAGCCTTCTTCGTTCTATCCCTGGTATATCCTGCATTTTGAGGCCAAACTCAACATTTTGCCTTACTGTCATATGCGGCCATAGCGCGTACCCCTGAAAGACCATAACCGCTTTACGTTTATCCACGGGGATTTGAGCCACATCGATATCACCAAAAAATATCCTGCCTCCTGTAGGGTCGATAAGCCCTGCAATAAGCCTCAATAATGTGGATTTTCCGCACCCGCTGGGCCCAAGGAGAAAAAAGAATTCTCCCTGTTCTATCTCAAGAGAGATATTATCAATGGCAGGAAAAGGGCTGTCGCTGCCTTCGTATATCTTTGTTATATTTTCCAGTTTTATCTTCATCTCTACTTTCTACTTTCTACTGACTTCTGTCTTCTGACTACTGACTTCTGTTTTTACGCCCTGAATATCATACCAAGCTTTTTACCGAGCAGCAAACCTGCTATCATTAGTGTTCCTCCTAAAAGCAGCATACCATAAACCCCCATGGCCGCCGCCTGATTTACTGCCTCGGCAGACCCGGTTGATGTTGCAAGCCTGAATATCTCCTTTGTTATAGGGTAATACTCTGATGTCTGGGCAAGTATCAGTGAATCACTCACCTCAAGCATGGCAAAGGAAAACGTAAGAACCCCTGCGGCTATTATGTTCGCTGTGATAAGCGGCAGCGTTATCCTCAATATAGCCCGCAACTTCGATGCGCCAAGATTCCTTGCAGCATCCTCCATTGATACAGGGACCTGCTGCAAACCTGCTGAAACACCCCTTACAACGAATGGCAGTCTCCGCACTGCATATGCAATAACAAGAATGATAAATGGGTTTTTCGTCGGGCCTATGGACTCAAGCCATGTACCCGGGGCGGTCATTGCAACATAGCCTGCGGCCAGTATGAGGCCGGGGATTGCAATGGGCATCATACATAAACTATCGATGATATTCTTTCCACGTACTCTTGCTCTTATAATGAGCCACGCTGCAACACTCCCAAAAAGGATATCAATAGCTGTTGATGCCATCGCATATTTAATGCTGTTAATAATGCTCCTAAAGGTATCCGTGTTGTGAAAAACAAAAACCAGATGCCTTAAGGTGTATGAATCAGGAAGTACTTTATTTACCCACCGGTCAGATATGGCAAGCATTAATACCCCTGCATGGGGGAGTAATGAGAGCAGGATTATTCCCCCGAAAAAGGACCATATTAACAGGGTTGTAACAAGGCCTGCCCTGCGCGATTCTGCTGATATGGTAGCCTTGGACGACTCACCTGCTGCTGATTGACCAAAGAGAAATTTACCCGACAAATAAAAGACTAATGAGCTTATAAGCATTATAAATACAAGGCTGTATGTTCGGGGATTTATCTCTGCCTTTGCCAGTTCCTTGAATATGGTTACCGGCGTAAGACGGTCATATCCAAGGATTGCAGGTGTGCCTACATCCGTGAATGACCATATGAAAACTATAGTGCCCCCTGCAAAAAGACCTGGTCTTAATAAAGGCATGGTAATCCTGAAGAATGCTCTGAATGATGAGGCGCCCAGGTTCCTTGCCGCCTGACCATATGCAGGATCAATATTGGATATAGCTGCCGAGACGTTCAGATAAAGTATTGGAAAAAGGTGAAGGCTCTGAAGAATAACTACTCCTGCAAAACCGCCTCCCAGCCAGTCAGGAGGGAGCCCTGCGCTGAAATCCATAATGCCCATCTTTTCAAGGAGCAGGTTAAAGACACCAAACTGCCCCAGAAGACGCTTCATTGACAGTGCGCCAACAAAGGGAGGAAGTATCAGCGGCACAAGTATTAAGATACCTAAAACCGTCTGACCATAGAATGCATACCTTGTTCTTAAAACGGCAAGAGGTATGGAAATTGCCATGCACACCAGCGTTGTTACAACAGCAAGAAGCAGGCAGGTAATCAACTCCTCAATCAGAATGGAATTATTCAATACCCTGCCTAACCAGTAAAAGCTAAGCTTGCCTTCACTTAAAAAACCCTTTCCCAGAATAAGCATGACAGGATAGATAAGAAAAGAACCGGTAAATAGAACAATAATGAAACTTAAAAAGGCAGGGGAAGGCCCTCCGAGGTTCTGTAATAAAGGTTTTCTCTGAGATTCTTTTTGGAGATTCGTATTACCTGACATCAATCTGTTATTCTTTTGTATTTGTCTTTAAAAAACCTGATCCAGTCAGAAACAATTATATCGCCCTGTTTTGCATCCCTGAGCAATTCTGCGGTTTCCGCTACCTTTTCTATTGTTGATACATCAGAAGGAAGCGCATTGAACTCCTTTACAAGCCTTTCATAAAAACCGGTTTCTATCAATTTTTGTTTTGCGGCCTTTAATCCTTCGGGGTTCCTTACAGCCGCAGCCCACACCAGCTGTCTTAAGAGCCCATAACTTGCAGACCATATCTCGTTATTGATATCCATACTCTGGCCGGATTCATAGGGATTCATTATTTCAGGCATCAGCCTTCCGGAATAAATTTCATAAACATCCTCGCGTATGGGGAGCCTGCCAAGTGCCGCCCTTTCCGGCCCATCAGCATCACCTGTGGGAAGGGCCCACAGGGCCTGCCCCCTTATGGAAAGAACAAAATCAACCATCCTCTGTGCAATCTCAGGATTCAGGGGATTTTTAAGTATTGCTATCGGATCAGGATTAAATGCAGTTTGGCCTTTGGGAGAAATATACCTTAAGATTTCAGGATATTTGATAACACGGTTTATCCCGTAATAATCTATGCATGTGGCCACAGTTACCTCACCTGAGGGAAGCGCCTCGGCCGCATCACCTGCCCCTGCATAGAATCTCCTTGAATTGCCCAGTATGCCAAGGAGCCTGGCCCACCCGGCCTGCCAATTTTCGCCCGACTGAACTATCATTTCATAACTGGCTGCTGCTGATCCTGACTGGGTGGGGTCGGCAAGACCGATAAGGCCGAAAAATCTCCTGTCGCCAAGATCTTCCCACTGCACCGGAGGAGAAATGTTCAAACGTTTTAGTAAAGGGATATTATATATAAATCCGAAACCGCTTATCGCTGAGCCGCACCAGCGCTTTTCTTTATCATACATCTTAAGGCCGCTGAAGGTATATGGTATATTTTTAAGTGTATCATCACTGATATGCATTTTCTGTAAAATGCCTTCTTCAGCCATCTTTTCAAAATTAAAGTCACCGCCTCCCCACACAATATCAATCCCTGATGTGTCACTGGAACTATATATGTTCCTCAGGTGGTTCAAGATGGCCGTGCTTCCTCCACCCACATCTCTCCATTCTATTTTAACCCTCTGCCCGTATTCCGTTGCATTGCAGGCAGAAAAGGCTTTTTCATATTCCTTTTGAATATCATTATTGTGAGGGCTTATTATGATAAGTTTTACTGAAGGCAGCTCATTATAGGGCTTGCCGTATCTGGAGATAAGTATCTTGTCCAGGGCACTCTGAACAGGTGGCCCCTCTTCTTTTTTTTGATCGCCGCATGATATGAAAAGCATAAGCAGATTAATCAGAATGCAAATAATCATTGATTTATAGTATGTAAAATCGAATTTCGGCATTCCGTTTTCCTGTTTAAAATTTTTTTCACCATAAAGATACGGAGAGCATCCGCCTTTCCATCCCCTCTAGAAATAGCTGCTGCGGAAGACGGGCGCTGAATTTTCGGCGGGACAGGCGGAGGACACGGAAATATTTGTAATAATCATTATATATTCTTCCCGCTCTTCGTAATGAATATAAAGGATATCTATACAGGCTTGAACGTGCCATTAAGCCTGAATTCCTCTTTACCCAGAATATCGTGAAGATGCAAAATACCTTTGAGCCGTTTCTCATCATCAATGATAACAAGGTGTGTTATCTGATATAATTCCATTATTCCCAGCGCCTCGGCAGCTGACATATTCTCATCAATTACCCTCGGGGATGGAGTCATTACTTCATCCACAACAAGAGAATAGATATTTTCCTTTCTCATTAGAGCCCTTCTAAGGTCGCCGTCGGTTAATATGCCTGAGACGCGTCCTGCTTCATCAACAACAACTGTAACGCCTATATTTTTTGAATCTATCTCTATTATTGCATCATAAACTAAAGTTCCTTTTTTTACCACCGGCACATCATCGCCGGTAAACATGACTTCACTGACCTTTGTACCAAGCCTCTCGCCAAGGGTTCCCCCAGGATGAAACCGTTTGAAATCCTTCTGCCCGAATCTCCTGAGTTTCATAAGGACAATGGCCATGGCATCACCCATTGCCACCGCCGCAGTTGTGCTTGTTGTGGGGGCCATTGTAATGGGGCATGCCTCCCTCTCAACCCTGACATCAACAACAGCATCACTCATGCGTGCCATAGGCGACTCTGTGTCACCCGTAAAACTGATTATTTTTGCACCCATATCCTTTTTTATCATAGGTAAAATTTTATTTATTTCATGTGTATTCCCGCCGTTTGATATGGCCAGCACAACATCATCCCTGGTAACCATACCCAAATCCCCATGGAGGGCCTCTGCAGGGTGCATAAAAATTGAAGGAGTTCCGGTGCTGCTCAGAGTCGCTGATATCTTTCTGCCCACAAGCCCTGATTTACCCATCCCTGTAATTATTACCCTTCCTTTTGACTTTACGATTATCTGTACGGCCTTTTCAAATTCAGAGCCAACCCGATCTATCAGATCAAGGATGCCCTGTGCCTCTATCTTTAATACATCTTTTGCATGTTCTATTATCGTTTCCATTTTTGCCTTAAACCTGATTCCTGCCTCTATTCAGGATTTGGATCAGGGTAATTATTACTCCGTTTTCAATAAGTTACATATCTGTTACAAGATGGATTTTATTATCATTTTAACGAATGCTTCACAAGGATTATTTCTCGAAGGGAGGTGCTGTCCTTTTCTAAAAAATATATCCGCATATTTTACTGACTTTGCTTGCTGGGTTTTGATTTTTAAGAATTATGTAATCACTCTCTCACACCAGTTTTGCCTGTAATTCTTAAAAAATCAAAACCCATGCACGATGAGGATCGGATATATTTTTTAAGAAATGGACAGCACCGGAAGCAAGGCTATATTAAATCGGTAATTAATGATATAAATCTGAAGTCAGTATTAAAGAACAGGTCTTGGTAACAGGTTATCCGGTCCAGAAATTTTCCAGCGCTATGAGAAGTTCATCCTTTGTATTCACCGTAACAGGCCTCCAGGTTAATGGGAAAAGGGATTTGTATCTGTGACTCTTATATCTGTTATCCACTAAAACAACCACACCCCTGTCTGTTTCAGAGCGGATAACCCTTCCTGCTGCCTGCAATACCCTGTTTATGCCAGGGTAAAGATATGCATACTCAAAGCCTGAATTCTCGGTCTCACTAAAATAGTCCCTTATTATCTCCCTTTCGGGCGAAATACCGGGGAGCCCCACTCCATATATAACCGCGCCTGATAATCTGTCCCCTGTGAGATCAATCCCTTCACCGAATATCCCTCCCATGACCGCAAAACCCACCGTAGTATTATCATTGCCTGTTCTAAACCGGCTCAGAAATGTGTCGCGCTCCTCTTCTGTCATCCCGGGGTTCTGAATTACGATTCCATACCCCTTGTTTTCCGGCTCATACATTCGAGTAATCATCTGCATATATGCATAAGAAGGGAAAAATAACAGATAATTACCCTTTTTTGAACCGATAACAGGATCTATGAGTCCTGCGGCAGGAAGCTTTGTGGCCTCCCTGTTTTTGTAAAGGGTTGAAACACCGTCATAAATAATCAAGCATAGATTTTCAGAAGGAAAAGGTGAAGGTATTTCAATGTTTCCGGTTCTATCACAGCATCCGAACAATCTTTTAAAGTAATATACGGGAGACATAGTTGCCGAAAAGAAAACAGCTGCCCTGTTCCTGCTCAGTGTCCCGTTTAGTTTTTTTGAGGGATCAATACAGAAAAGCTTCAGCCTTAAATCCTTCCCTTTATTTTCATATATTGTTCTGTAGGTCTCGTCATATTCTTCCAGTATCCTGATAAATGTCCGCATATTGAAATAGAATTCAAGCAGGATCTCTTTAAATGGTTCAGGAATATTCAGAATGAACCATTCTTCAGCGGCCTTTAAAAAGCCTCTGATGGCAGGCATTAAATCAAACGGTGCATCCGGTTCAATTAAAACCTCCTTGCCTTCTTCGCTGAACCTTTTCTTATATTTATTCAGGATGGAGTTGATGCGGCCAATTTTTTTGTACAGGTGGGGCAAATCTTCCTTAATAGCCTTTCTGGTATCAAGAAAAGCATGTTTAAAAATTTCTGCAGAAAACATCTCTCTTGATCTATCCACCAGGTTATGGGCCTCATCTATGAGAATAATAAAATCGTTTTCTTCTTCAAAAAACCTCTTTAGATATACACGCGGATCAAAGAGATAATTGTAGTCGCATATGATCACATCAGCCATAAGGGATAATCCCAAAGAAAACTCAAAGGGGCAAACCATATGTTCTGCGGCTATTTTTTCTATTACTTCCCTTGAGAACCGGTCTTCCCTGAAAAACTGCTCTTCTGCCCCATCAACCCTGTCAAAGTATCCTTTTGCATATTCACATTCATCCGGGGTGCAGGCACTCTCTGGTTTGAAACATGTTTTATCCTTGGCGGTTATGGTAAGGGATTTGAGCCTTAAACCCTTTGCCCTCATCTCATTTATGGCCGCTTCTGCCGAATCTTTTCCGGTTGTACGGGCGGTAAGATAAAACACCTTGGATGAAAGGCCTTCTGCGATGGCCTTTATAGAAGGGAACAGTGTGGACATGGTTTTGCCTATGCCGGTGGCTGCCTGTATTAATATCTCTTTTTCCTGTACAATAGCCCGGTAGACCTCAACAGCCATTTCCCTCTGGCCGGGTCTGTATTTTTCAAATGGGAAAGCAAGATCTTTTATAGAATTGTTCCTGGTTTTCCACCAGTCTTCAAGGTCATCTATACGCTTCAGATAATGATAAGCCAGTTTAAAAAAGAAGGTTTCAAGCTCTTTTTTATCAAAGGTATTACAGATCTCTTTCTGTTTACCTGAATCAAGCTGATAATAGGTAAGCTGCCCGATAATTTTTTCAAGGTTCTCCTGTAACAGACAGATATAGCAATATACCTTGAGTTGCGCCCAGTGAACCGGATTCTCGAAATTATCATAATACACAAGATCTTTTGTGGTGGTTTTTATCTCTTCTATTATGATCCGGTCAGGGTAGCGGAATATGCCGTCCATGCGCCCGTTTATCTCAAGGATGCGGGTCTCTGTTTCAAACTCCCTGTTTACGGTCACCTCACCGGTGTACTCGGCCGGTCTGGATCTCTGGATCTTCTGGTGAGCAGATATGGCATCGGCAGGGTTGATCTGTGAAAAGGTATCAAAGGAGAGATCGCCTGCCCTGAAGGAATATTCAACAAGGTTTCTTACTGAAACAGATGTCTTTTTCTTCAATGGAATGCCTCTTGATAACTGCTTACTTCGGATGATACCGGCTTGCGATTTCGCAGGTAAATCTTTCCTCACAGATCCTTGAGCAGAAAAATTCCCTCATGATAAAGCCGTATTTTTCTATAAAATCCTGTATAGCCTGATTTCGGTCTGCTATATGTGTAAACCACTTGTGGTTGTCTACATGGCGCTCGATTATATCTATCTGAGCTTCAAGTATCTCCTTGAGCCTATTGCATTCGTTCTGCATTTTTATTTCCTTCAGCCATTACAGCGAGCGTAAGCCCTTTTCTATCAATTACAATAACATTATTGCCCTTCACAATAGGAATATCACTACCATTAAGGGCAATCCATTTTTCACCTTTTATATCTATATAACCAATGTCGACAATTCTTTCCAGTGCAATACCCCGTTTCCCTGTCATTGAATCATCATCCCGCGGGATATAGGCCCTCCATGTATAAAAATACAGGATTACATCTTTTATTACCCAGAAAGATATTATTCCTCCTAATACTAACCATGGTATTACTACATATCTTTTTACTAAAAAAAGAGCAATAACCAGTATGATCAATTCCGGCAATTGCATCAATGTATATCTTATAACTGTTCTTCCTGTCATAATATCTTAAATATTTGAAATATGTTTGATCAACCTCTTGTCTTAAATCACCCTTTCAGTTATTATACAAAAGGCGAATCTCATTAAAAGGGTTATATAATGAAAATAAACCAGTTACCAGAAGATATACAACAGTTTATCATACCGGAAGCTAATGGAAACATGTCCTACAGATGCCTGGGGTGCGGCAACCATTTTGAAATAAATGAATTACTCTACACCTGCTCTGAATGCGGAACAGTCCTAATGCTGGAAGATACCACATTCTACCGTTATAGAAACATAAGCGGCGGACTATGGAGAAAGATATTTGACCACAGGTGTATGATAAATAATCAGCCCTTAAAAGGTATTTTCAGGTATTATGAATTCATAGCACCTGTTATTCCAATTGAAAAGATTGTATACCTTGGCGAAGGCCATACCCCGGTTGTCAAGGCCAACGGCAGGTTAAAGGATATTGTCGGCCGGGAATTTTACTTTAAGGATGATGGACTGAATCCCAGCGCCTCCTTCAAGGACAGGGGGATGGCATGCGCCCTGAGCTTCATAAATTATTTTGCCTCAAAAAATAAGATCGACAAGATACTTGCCGTCTGTGCCTCAACCGGTGATACATCTGCTTCAGCGGCTCTCTACTCAAGTTATCTTGTAGATATTCTTGAATCCGCAGTCCTTTTACCCCAGGGTAAGGTCACTGCCCAGCAGCTTGCGCAGCCCCTCGGGGCGGGCGCAAGGGTGCTTGAAATCCCCGGTGTTTTTGACGACTGTATGAAGGTTGTAGAGGCACTGGCGGAAAATTATCATGTTGCCCTTCTTAATTCAAAAAACAGCTGGCGGATACTCGGCCAGGAATCCTATTCCTATGAAATAGCCCAGGACTTTGATTATGAAGTGGGTGATAAAGTCATAGTGCTCCCAATAGGAAATGCCGGCAATATAACAGCTGTCATGAGCGGTTTTTTAAAATTTTACAGGGCCGGTATCATAAACAGCCTTCCCAGGATAGTCGGGGTGCAGTCGGAACATGCGGATCCTGTTTACAGATACTACCTGGAGGGTGACCCGGATAAACGTGTCTATAAACCTGTCAATGTAAAGGCAAGTGTTGCTCAGGCTGCCATGATCGGTAATCCTGTTTCCATGCCCAGGGTAATAGAAGTGGCGCGTGAATACAACAATACCGCCCCTGAAAGGAAGGTATTTGTTGTACGTGTATCAGAGCAGGAGATTATGGACTCAATGATCATAGCCAACAGAAACGGTAATGTGGTATGCACCCAGGGCGGTGAATCAATGGCAGGGATGAAAAAGGCTGTCGAACAGGGCATTGTTAAACCCGGTGAAACGGGTATCCTTGATTCAACAGCACACATGCTTAAATTTTTAAGTTTTCAGGAAAAATATTTCAATGATTCCTTTGAACCGGAATTCAACGTGAAACCTATTGAGGGTCTGAAGAACTTCCCGCAGCTTTTAAAACCTGCTTCACTTAAAAAATACCCGGCACAGGGGAATCCTCTTTCAGGAAAAGATATGGAAGAATTCGTTAATAAAATGAGCGCTGAAATTGCTGCAATCCTCGGGCTGGAAAAGAGATAGATGAATATCCTCTTTGTTTGTACAGGAAACATAAGCAGAAGCTTCCTTGCTGAAACCCTTTTACTGGATGAGATAAATAAAAACCATATACAGGGTATTAATGTATCTTCTGCAGGCACAGACGCCTGTCCCGGTACACAGGCAGACCCTGAAATGATAAGATTCTTAAGGGAAAAGAAAATTTCCTTAATCGAACATACGTCCAGAATGATCTCCGGTGATGATATTGACTGGGCGGATCTTATTCTTGTCATGGAGACTTATCACTATAATTACATATTAAAATCATGGCCCGAATCGGCAGATAAAGTTGAGATGCTCGGTAAATATATGGCAACTTCTCAGCCTGATTATGAAATCATGGATCCCTACGGCAGATCACCCTGCCATTACAGTCTGGTACAGTCACAGATAGGCCTCGCCGTATCCAACCTTGTTAAGACTATTTCAGGGGAAAAATAAACCATGCTCAAGCTGAATTTTATTGTGGTGGACCGCACAAGGTCATCTTTCATAAAAGAAGGTGAGCAGGAATACCTTAAGCGTTTGAAAAGATATATAAGTTTCAAATGGACTGAAGTAAAGCCTGTAAAGATAACAAAAGGCTGTTCAGATGAAGAGATCAGAAAAAAAGAAGGGGAAAACATACTGGCAAAGACCGGGCATGGAGACTACCTGGTTGCGTTTGACAGGAGAGGAAAACAATACAGTTCGGAAGGTTTTGCATCGTTTTTAAAAAAAATATCCGTTGAAATCAAAGGGCAGGTCTGTTTGATAATCGGCGGTCCCCTGGGATTGTCAGACGATCTTATTAAAAGGGCCGACCTGATCGTATCATTATCGGAAATGACCCTGACCCATGAAATGGCCAGACTCATACTTACAGAACAGATATACAGGGCATTTACAATAATTGAGGGGCATAAATATCATAAATAAAGGCCGGACAGGCCTTTATTTATGTATGGTAACTAACCGTTTGAACTTGCTTCAAGTGCTAATTTTATCTTGTTTTTAAGCTCACTTAAATCAAAGGATTTAATTACATAAAAATCTGCGGCAATGGACTTCATATCCTCCTTAAAAGTATCATATGCCGTACAAAGCACAACAGGAAGTTCATAAAACTTGTTGCGAATATCCTGAAGAAGATCAAGCCCGTTATAATCTACCATTTTTATATCCAGCACAACAAGGTCAGGCTTTTCTTCTTCAATCTTTTCAAGCAGCCTGTAACCGCTGTCTGCTGTAATTATCTCATACCCGGCCTCAGCAAGTTCTTCGGAATAAAGAAAACGGATATGTTCTTCATCATCAACTATCAATATCTTTGCCATAGAATCCTCCCAAAACATCAATGATAACGGGATTAAGTAAGATTGGGCTCTGAAATTAATTTAAATTAAGTAATACAGAAGAATCTTAAAAAAAGTACTGTATTTTTTACCATATCGCCTTTAAAGATGCAAATGATTTTAACTCGCAGTAAAAAAGATTAATCCTGCTAAAGAGTTGATTACCAGTTCATACGTACTTTTATACCCCTGTTATTAAGATATTCCTTAATACCCCTGATAGTATATTCGCCATAATGTGTCATTGAGGCAATCAGGGCTGCATCCGCCTTATTATCGTCAAATACCTGATAAAGATGTTCCGGGGTGCCGGCACCACCTGAGGCAATTACGGGGATGTTTACATTTGAGGATATGAGTCTGTTTAACCCAAGTTCATAACCATCCTTTGTTCCGTCAGCATCTATGGAGTTAAGGCATATTTCACCGGCGCCAAGGCTTTCGCCCTTTTTTGCCCAGAGAAGGGCATCAAGCCCCATGTATTTTCTGCCGCCATTTATCACAATCTCATACCCGCTGGGGATCTTATTCGAAACAGGCACCCTTTTTACATCCATCCCAAGCACCACACACTGGCTTCCAAATGCTTCAGCGCCCTGGGATATAATTTCAGGATTCTGTACAGCAGCAGAGTTTACACTTATCTTTTCGGCGCCTGCGAGCAATACCCTGCGCATATCTTCTACGGTTTTTATGCCGCCGCCCACTGAAAATGGTATGAATATCTTTTCAGCTACCTTTCTGACTGTTTCTATCATGATGTCACGCCCTTCGCTTGATGCCGTGATATCATAAAATACTATTTCGTCGGCCCCCTGAAGGTAATACTGGTAAGCTGTTTCAACAGGGTCGCCTATATCGATGTTTCCCTTAAACTTGATGCCTTTTGTGAGTCTCCCCTCCCTCACATCAAGACAGGGGATTATTCTCTTACTTAACATAATCGTTTCCGCTCCAGTTACAAAAATTGTAAAGGATTTTCAGCCCGGGCCTGCCGCTTTTTTCAGGGTGAAACTGCATTGCGACAAGGTTATCTGACGTAATCACTGATGTAAATGTGAGGCCGTAAAAGGTCTCACCAAGTATCCCATCACCGGATTCAGGCGCCGGATAATATGAGTGAACAAAATAGAATTCACTGTCCTGAGCAACTCCATCGAATACCGGATGTGCTTTTTTAAGCTTAACACTGTTCCACCCCATGTGAGGGACCTTTAGTTTTCTATGTTCAGGGTCTCGCAGGTCATCAGGAAATCTTAAAACCCGGCCCTTTACAAGACCAAGGCATTTTGCATTATTCTCCTCACTTGAATCGAGAATAACCTGTGTTCCAAGGCATATTCCCAGGATGGGTTTTTTTGTTTCAAAGGCCTTTTTTAATGCAATATCAAGTTTACTGTTTTTAAGGCCTTCCATAGCTTTTCCTGCCGCCCCGACTCCGGGGAGGACAATACGATCAGCTTCAGTAATCTTCCGGAAGTCAGATGTAATTACTGAATCCTGACCGATGGAATCAAGGGCGCGCTTCACACTGGTAAGATTCCCGGCCCTGTAATCGATGATAGCAATCATTTTTTTCAACACTCCATATAATACCGCGGTGTGGTATTTGATTATATTTACTGGCAAGCAGGTTTATGAAGACAAAAACCGCAGAAAATATCATCAGGGACAGATCAGATGCTAAAATAACCCGGGATGTTTCTTTATCTCTTCCTCCACCCTTTTGGGATCAGATGCGTTATATTGTGCAATCTTGTGCAGATGCTCAAGGCTTTCAGGATCAATTTTAATAAATTTTACGGCAGTTGTATCACTATCAACCCGTATTATCCTTCCTTCAATGGATACCACAGGTGATAACGAGTCATCCCCGAGCAGAATTTTTAAAAAACATTTATCTCCCGGGTCTGCAACAGCGGCAACAGGAAGCAGGCATCCGCCAATACTCAAGTTTATCAGCTCTTCAAGTACAAAAATATTTTTGTTAACCCTGAACTCGGACCGCATCTTATAATAAAATCTGGTGAATTTTCTGTTATTGGTTGTCATATCTTTCCCTGTTCAACATAATGTACTTTTTTGGGTACATTTTAGCAAAAATGAAAAAGTACTATTTACATCATAAAAGCAATATGTTATCAAAGATATCATAATCACGTCATAACAGTAAAGAACAATGTAAAATAAAAACAGTTGAAATAACAGGTCGAATTTCAGGAGAAGCGATGTCAATAACAAAAACAGATATTGTGGAAAATCTCATTTTACTCGGATTTAGCAGAAAAAAATCGGTCCGGATGCTTGAAAATCTTTTAGAAATAATAAAAAGAAATCTTGCGAACGGTGAAGATGTGCTGGTGTCAGGCTTTGGCAAGTTTTGCGTGAAAGAGAAGAGCGCGCGCAGGGGCAGAAATCCTGCTACCGGTGGTGACCTGATTCTGGATAAAAGAAGAGTCATTACATTCAACTGTTCTTCTGTATTAAGAGAAAAATTCAACAACTGATTTTTCAATCTCCTGTTTTTTAACTGCCTCGCAGCTTATGCAACATCTGTTTATTCAGCAAAGGCTTCGGGGCTTTTTATTCAAAAGTATAGACCCGTATGCCGGTAAAAAACAAAATTATAAGGGCAGTAAAAAATACTATCCTGAAATACAATATGATTCAGCCGGGAGAATCTATCATTGTTGCTGTTTCAGGGGGGGCTGACTCCATATGTCTTATGGATATACTTACGGCCTTATCCGTTGAAATGGATATCGCTCTTGTTCTGGCCCATTATGAACATGGTCTCAGGCCTTACGAGGACGAACATGAAACAAACCTGGTAAAAGACTATGCCGGTTCGCTCAACCTGCCATTTGAAACTGAAAGGGCCTCAGGATTAAATATCAATTTTTCATCAATCGAGGAAAGGGCCCGAAAACTGAGATACAATTTTCTTGAAAGGGTAAGAGCAAAATATAACGCAAACAAAATTGCGATGGGGCACAATCTCAATGACCAGGCAGAAACCGTATTGATGAGGATCATGAGGGGAAGCGGGATGACTGGCTTGTCAGGTATACCGCCGGTAAGAGACAATATTATAAGGCCCCTGATTGAGGTCAGCAGAAAAGATATAATTGACTACCTTGAATGCAGGCATCTGGAATATGCTACAGACAGCTCCAACAATGATAAACGGTTTTTAAGAAATAAGATACGGCTCGACCTGCTGCCTGAAATGATCAAATATCAGCCTCGCATTATTGAGACCCTCGGAAACCTGGCTCAAAACCTGAGGGATGAAAACGGTTTTTTTGAAGGCCAGGCGGAAAAATGGGTGTATGACAGGCTGGAACAGGATGAATCAGGCGATTTTTTTCTTAATATAAATCTCCTGAAAGAACTCCCTTCTGCATTTATGAGAAGGATATTAAGGATTATAATTAAAAGATATAAAAGAACCCTGCATGGCTTTGACCTGGGGCATGTTGAGGATATTATTGTCCTGATCTCAAACACAAGGTCCAATGTATCCATTGACCTTCCCGGTGATCTCATTGTGAGAAAAGAGTATAACAGGCTTATTTTCCATTCAGCGGTTTCAGGCACCGGGTCTTTCAGTTATACAATAGACGGCCCTGGAGAAATATATATTGATGAAATCAAAAGGAATATCAGGATAGAGGAATTTGAAAACAGAGACCAGGCGATTATTTCAGAGGATGCAAACACTGCATTCCTTGATAAGGCGCTTCTCTCCTACCCGCTTACCATAAGAAACTTTCATCCAGGTGACAGGTTTTGCCCCCTTGGCATGACAGGGCATAAGAAGGTAAAGAATTTTTTTATTGATTTAAAGGTCCCGCCGGATACCAGAAAACAGACCCCCATCCTGCTCAAGGGCGACAAAATCGCCTGGGTATGCGGATACAGGATTGATGAACGGTTTAAAGTGACAGCACAGACAGAAAAAGTATTAAAGATAACTTTAACCCGGCAGTAATATGTGACAGGGCTATTGCCCTATATGTACAACCAGCCTTACATATGATGGTAATGGTGTAAGGGCTAAAAAGGTAGCAGGAGGAATAACCACCTATTATATAAGCAATGATTATGAGATAAAAAATGGGGTAGCAACAAAATATCTCTTTGCAGGAAACCTGAGAGTTGCCAGTATAGAAGATGCAGATATAAATACTTCTAAAATATATCATAAGGATCACCTTGGCAGCTCCGTTGCAATTACAGACAGTTCAGCAACAGATGCTGAGACATCAGAGTATCTGCCATTTGGAGGGATGAGGGAGCATACTGGGGCAGAGGTTTCGGATTATAAGTTTACAGACCAGGAACTTGATAATGAATCAAACCTATATAACTATGATGCAAGGCTTTATGATCCGGTAATTGGGAGGTTTATCAGTGCGGATCCTTATTTATCGCCTCAATTGGGCAATAAGTCTAATAGCCGCTTTAGACTATCAAGTGATGAATTTATCAAACGTTATTC
>CAZSZQ010000062.1:0-17353 GCA_964610475.1 uncultured Desulfatiglans sp. | reverse complement strand
CTTAAATTCATTATCTCTGCAAGGTCACGTTTTTTATATTTTGCGATGTTCTCACGTATCCTGTCAAAAATAACAATTGTATCATTCAGAGAATACCCTATGATGGTTAACAGTGCAGCAACAATGGTAAGCGACATCTCCCTGTCTGTAAGGGCAAAGGCGCCTATGGTTACCATAACATCATGAACAAGTGCAATTACAGCGCCAAGGGCATATTTCAGGTCAAGCGCCCATAACAGGATGAGTGTTGCAGCAAGCGCAACTACAGAGAGCCATACCTTGCTGACCCCCATCTTGGCTGCAATAATTACCACAAATACAAGCACAGCGGCCATGATGATGCTCTTGGGCAATTGCTGCTCAAAACGCCATGATATATAAATGGCAATCAGAAGGATGGAATACAATATGGCAAGGCTGGCCTTATCCCTGAGATCGCTGCCCACCTTTGGTCCGACCATCTCAAAACTTCTGAGTTCGGCAGTCTCGCCGAATTCTTTTTTAAGAGCTTTTTGAACTTTATCACTAAGGCCTTCCGTATCTATACTAGGATTCTGCACTCTAATAAGGAATTCAAACTGTTCCCTTTCACCGAATCCCTGAATAATGCTGTCCTGAAGGTTAACGGGAACAAGAGCCGTTTTGATCCGTTTAATAAGCATATCGTAAAGATCTGATTCTACGATTTTTTTAATAACTTGTGAATTGGTATCTTTGATCTCTGGGATACTTACATCCCCCAATTTTACCTGAATAAGAACACCCCCGGTAAAATCCACACCCAGCTTTGGTCCTCCCCTGTAAACAAGCAATAAAATGGTTAAAACAAGAAGTATAAGGGAAAAAACATAGGCCTTTTTTCTGACCCCGATAAAGTTTATGTTAACATCATCTTTAATAAGTTGCATACATCAGCTCCGATATTTGAGATTACACATTGTTATCTAAATACTGACCTTCTTCCAGTTCAGATGTGTATAAAGATAGTCAAAAATAAATCTTGTAATATACACCTGGGTTATTATTGTCGCCACAATACCGATACTCAGGGTCACGGCAAAACCCTTTACAGGGCCGGTTCCAAACTGGAACAAGACCAGGGCGACAATAAAGGTGGTTATATTTGCATCAAGGATAGTTACTATGGCCTTGCTGAATCCTGTATCTATGGCGGTTTTAGGTGTCTTGCCAAGCTTAAGCTCTTCACGTATCCTTTCAAAGATCAGCACATTTGCATCAACCGCCATACCTATTGAAAGTATTATACCTGCTATGCCGGGGAGCGTAAGTGTGGCCTTGAAAGAGGCAAGCCCTGCCATTATAAGAACAAGCATTATCACAAGAGAAACATCTGCAATCAGGCCTGACATACTGTAATAGATGGCCATAAAGATTACAACCGCAACAGCACCTACTATCATTGAGAGGAACCCCATTTTTATAGAGTCCTTTCCAAGTGAAGGCCCAACTGTCCTTTCCTCAAGGATATTGACAGGCGCAGGAAGAGAACCGGCCCTCAGCACCAGTGCCAGGTCAGTGGCTTCATCCAGTGTAAAACCGCCTTCGATCATCGCCCTTCCGCCGGATATCTTATCCCTGATATTGGGGGCGCTTTTTACAACATTATCAATTACAATAGCGAGCCGCCTGTTAATGTTTTCTCCGGTAATTCTCTCAAAAATTCTGGCGCCCTGACTGTTGAATGTGAGAGAGACATAGGGGGCATTATACTGATCAAAATTTACCCTGGCATCCGTGATATATTTGCCTGTGAGTACGCTTCTCTTTTTAAGAAGGATAGAGGTTTTTTCCACTTCACCTGTTTTTCCGTCGGATCTTTCCATTTCCAATAGCTCAGTGCCCGGCGGCATATTGCCCTTTTGTGCATCGCTCAGGTCGTTTACATCATCGACGAGCTTGAATTCAAGCACCGCAGCCTTTTTAAGGAGTTCCTTTGCCCTTTCCGGATCGTTAACCCCGGGTAGCTGTATCTGTATCCTGTTATCCCTCATGGGCCTGATGTCTGCCTCAGAAACCCCGAACTGGTCGATCCTGTTGGTTAATGTCTCAAGCGCCTGGTCATTGGCCATTTTTATTACCTGATCCTTTGCTTCCTTCTTCAGAATCAGTTTAAAACTAACGCCTTTATCACCGGATTCACCTTCTATCAGATCGAATTCACGAAAACGGGATTTGACCATATCTTTAAAGGCTTCTTTGTCCTCTTTCCGAATAATCCTGACATTAAGCCCCGTAATCCCATCACGCGCCAGCTCATTATATTTTATCTTTTCGTTTCTAAGCTCATCTTTGATGTCTTCCACGCCTCTTTCAAGGTCATTTTCGACAGCCTTTATTACTTCAACCTCAAGGATAAGATGCATCCCTCCCTGCAGGTCGAGCCCAAGGTGTATCTTTTCCTGGGGCAGCATGCCTGACCACCACTGGGGCATACCCCCGGGCATGGATGGAACAAGGTATATCAGTGCAATGACAATAAAGGCACCGATTATTATGCCGCGCCAGCTCAAGTTCTTTGACACGATTTATGTCCCCCTTTTTTGCATTATATTTCTAGTTTATTTTTCCGGCGACCGAACCCCTTGAAATCTTTACCCTTACCTTTGGGGCGATCTCCATTGTTATTGCATCGTCCGAAAGGCCGGTGATTTCACCATGAAGCCCGCCGGAACTGATTATCTTGTCTCCCTTTTTAAGGGCAGAAAGCATTGCGCGGTGCTCCTTGGCCTTTTTCTGCTGCGGCCTGATAAGCAGGAAATAAAAAATCACACATATAGCTATAGGTAAAATCAAGGCGCTCATGCCTCCCCCCTGTGTTCCCGCTCCTCCGGCCCCGCCGGTTCCCATGGCGTATGCTGCATCTATCATTATAATTCCTCCAATCTTCTATTGTTTTGTTTTAATTTCTTAACTTATAAAATTTTGTTTTAAATTCCAATATTTTATTATCATTTATTGCATTTTTTATTCTATCCATAAAATGGATATAATAATAGATGTTGTGTATACTGTTCAATCTATATGCCAGAAGCTCATTTGCAATAAAAAGATGCCTCAGATAGGCCCTTGAATAATTCCGGCATGTATAGCACCCGCAGTTTTCATCTAATGGTGCGCCGTCTTCCCTGTATTCCGAATTCTTTATTACAATCCTGCCGCTGTCAATAAAAAGGGTGCCATTCCGGGCATTTCTCGTCGGCATTACACAGTCAAACATGTCCACGCCAAGTAAAACCGCCTCAAGGATATCCTCAGGCTTTCCCACACCCATAAGATACCTTGGCCTCTCTTCAGGCAGAAACCGGACGGTTTCGGCTATTACCCTCTCTCTTGTCTCTTTATCTTCGCCAACAGAGAGCCCCCCAAGTGCATAACCCGCAAAATCCATTTTTACAAGCTCTTTTGCGCTCTCTTCCCTTAAATCCCTGTACATGCCCCCCTGGACAATACCAAAGAGATTCTGTTCTATTCCAAGCCCCTGGTCAAGACAAACTTTGGCCCATGCGTTTGTAAACCTGACCGAGTTTTGAACATATTCAAAGTCCGATGGGTATGGAGCACATTCGTCAAAGGCCATAACGATATCGCTTCCAAGGGCCTTCTGTATTGCCATCGACTCCCTTGGGCCGATAAAGTGGCTGGACCCGTCTATATGGGACTGAAATGTAACACCCTCTTCTGTAATCTTTCTCAGTTTTGCCAGGCTGTATACCTGATAACCCCCGCTGTCTGTCAGGACAGGCCTGTTCCAGTTCATAAACCTGTGTATGCCCCCCAGTTTCTCAACTATTTCGTGCCCGGGCCTGAGATACAGGTGATAGGTGTTTGAGAGTATTATCTGTGCGCCTGCATCTATGAGGTCCTCCGGCGAGAGCGCCTTTACCGTACCCTGGGTGCCTACGGGCATAAATGCAGGAGTTTCTATCCTTCCACGTGATGTCTCTATTATACCGGTTCTCGCACCTGTTGACTCATCCTTATGTAAAATATGAAATTCCAAAAGTAAACCTCTTCCCCCTCTATACAATCAGCATGGCATCGCCATAGCTGTAAAACCGGTAATTTTTATTAACCGCGTGTTCATATGCCTTTTTTATAAGCTCCTTTCCGCCAAAGGCGGAAACCAGAAAAAGCAGCGAAGATTTGGGCAGATGAAAATTTGTAATCAGTCCGTCAATTACCCTGAATCTGAATCCGGGGGTAATAAGGAGGCCGGTTTTACCTCTGCCCGGCTCTATATTGCCTGACGATGCCGCCACGCACTCAAGGGCCCTTACAGTTGTTGTGCCTACAGCGATAATTCTCCTCTTCTCTCTTTTTGCCCTGTTAATTGTTTCCGCTGTTTCAGGAGTGATGTTGTAATTCTCTTCTGCCAGTACATGCTCCCTTATGTCAGTTACTCTTACCGGCTGAAAAGTACCGTATCCCACATGAAGAGTAATGCCGGTAATGGCGATGTCTGCCTTTTTAAGTGCTGCGACTATTTCTTCTGTAAAATGAAGGCCTGCGGTAGGCGCAGCAACCGCACCCCTTTTTGAGCTGAAGATTGTCTGATATCTTTCCCGGTCAAGGGAAGCCATGTCCTCACCATTTCTCTTTATATACGGGGGCAAAGGAACACTGCCCTCATCCTCAAGCATATGATCAACGGATACCGGCCCTGTAAAGTACAACCTGGTAAGGCCACCTTTGTCAAGCTCTTCAACTATACCTGTAACCCCCTTTTTAAAGAATATCCTGCTTCCCTTTTTTGGTCTTTTTGAGGATTTAAGAAGGCACCACCTGGTTTCGGAAATCCGATCTTCAAGAGACTCAGGATGATCAAGCACCAGTATCTCTGCCCGTCCGCCGCTCTCTTTAAGGCCATAGAGTCTGGCAGGGACAACCCTTGTGTTATTTAAAACTATAAGATCGCCGGGTCCAAGCAGAACAGGAAGATCAAAAAAAAATCGGTCAGATATTTGTCCAAAGCCTCTGTGTATATGAAGAAGCCGTGACCTGTCCCTTTCTTTCGCAGGGGTTTGAGCGATCAACTCTTCTTTAAGTTCAAAATCATAATCCTCAATATTATACATCTTTGCCTGCCTGTATTAGGGGCTCTGTTTATTTTTCATATTTTACCCGTGCTCTAATGCATGTCCCGACATAACTCCTGTGAAGGCGGATGACCTCAGGGGTTGAATATTTTTTTAACCTTTTAATTTATCAGCCTGTCAGATAATTTTTCGGAGAGGTAACTTATATAAAATATTAAGTAAAGTCAAAGGCTTTATCAGGAGAACAGGCATGTGAGGACCAATTAAAGGCACATGAAAAAAAACTATCCATATAATCCTTGATATACTGCTGCATATCATATATCTAATACTGATTTATTTAAGGATAGAGTTGACATGTTAATATCTCCAAATACTCTTACCATTGACCTTGGTGCCCTTGCTCATAACCTTGAGCAGCTGCGGGGTTGCACAGGGGCAAAAACAAAGATCATGGGGATTGTAAAATCTGATGCATATGGTCACGGGATTGTCCCGGTTTCAAAAACCCTTGAAAAAAACGGTGTATATTGTCTTGGGGTTTCCTTTACAAAAGAGGCCATTTTTCTAAGACAGGAAGGGATCAAAATACCTATAACCATCCTCTGCGGTATCGGGACAGAGGATGAAGCAAAAGCCGTTGTTGAAAATGCACTTACGCCTGTAATTTTTGATTTGCAGTCAGCAGAGATACTTGAAAGAATAGCATCACAGAAAGGGGATATAATAAAGATACATATAAAAACAGATACGGGTATGGGACGCCTTGGAATAGACTTAAATGATACGGTATCCTTTTTGAAAGAGATGAAAAAATTCAGGTTTCTTAAACCGGAGGCGCTTATGTCCCATCTCTCATCTGCAGATGAAGAGGATACTGCCTTTACGCAGGGCCAGATCCAAAAATTTAAAATGACAGTAGATGAGGCGCGGCGTATGGGGATGGATCTCACACTCAATCATCTGGCGAACAGCGCAGGCACTGTTGCATATATCGATTCACACTTTGATATGGTGCGACCAGGGATAATGCTGTATGGCGGGTTGCCGTCTCCAGGATTTAAAACAGAGGTAAAACTGAGACCTGTAATGGGATTAAAGGGTCACATACTTCAAATCAGGGCATTTAAAGATAAAACACCAGTCAGCTATGGAAGAACATACTATACTGAAGGGGAAAAAAAGATAGCCATCGTGTCACTGGGCTATGCCGACGGCATTCCAAGATCTCTGTCAAACAAAGGGAAGGTAATTATCGAAGGCAAGCTGACGGAGATTAAAGGTAATGTATGCATGAACATGCTTGCATGCGACATAACCGGGATAGATAATGTGAAGGCCGGGGATGAATGCGTTATCCTGGGTTCACAGCAGGGGGAAAAAATAACTGGTGATGATATTGCAGGCCAGTGTAATACAATTTCATATGAGATATTTCTATCGATTGGCCGGGGGCTTAAAAGGGAATACTTAAGATAGCTCATATAAACAAGTACCTGATCATTGATAGGGTTTTTTGCCGTCTTCTTCCGGTAAATACAAATTTGGTTTAATTATAGGCTTCAGGAAAAATAAAAAATGAAAGAAACATTATCCGGTTTACTTAAAGATACAATTGAATACTGCTTTAAACAGGGGCTGTTAAGGGAGACAACACTGCCAAACTATGTTATCGAGGTGCCAAACAACCGGGATCATGGCCATCTTGCTACAAACCTTTCCATGACCCTTGCATCGTCACAGAGAAGGGCCCCGCGGGATATAGCAAAGATAATAACGGATAATTTCATAGGCCCTGAAAATTATTTTGAAAAAATAGAGATTGCAGGGCCAGGGTTTATAAACTTTACTATCAGCAGAAAAGAATGGCTAAAGGGACTAAAAAACATCATCGACCTTGATGAAAAATTCGGCAGTGCTAAAGAGAAGAGAGAAGAAAGCCTGCTCATAGAGTTTGTGAGTGCAAACCCGACAGGCCCCCTTCATCTTGGTCATGGGAGAGGTGCTGCCCTGGGTGATACCATATGCAGGATTCTAGATTTCAGGGGATATGACGTTTCACGTGAATTTTATGTAAATGATGCGGGGTTACAGGTACGGCTCTTAGGGGAGTCTGTATATGCAAGATGGAAGCAGATGAATGACCCGGGATACCCTTTCCCTGAAAAAGGATACCATGGCGATTATGTCGTTGACCTTGCAAAAGAAATAGCTGCCGAGGTTGACCTTTCAGTAATGAATGAAGAAAAGGCAATACTGACATGCGCAGAACGCGGCAGAGAGAAAATGCTCAGTGAGATAAAAAAGGATCTTAAACAGTTCAGGGTCAGTTTTGATACATGGTTTAATGAAACGGATCTCTTTAAAAATGGTCATGTAAATGAAGCCCTTGATGAGATGAAGGCAAAGGGTGAACTTTATGAAAAAGACGGAGCACTATGGATCAGGACATCCGGATACGGTGATGACAAGGACAGGGTGATTAAAAAACAGGATGGCCAGTATACATATTTTGCCTCCGATATTGCCTATCATATGGACAAATACAGGAGGGGCTTTAACCGGGCCTTGAATTTATGGGGTGCGGATCATCACGGTTATATAAACAGGGTAAAATCGGCGCTCAAGGCGAATGGTATTAACGAAAACTGGCTTTCAGTGCTTCTTATACAGCTTGTAAAGCTCTGGAAAGAGAACCAGGAAATAAGGATGTCAAAAAGGGCGGGACAGTATGTAACAATGAAAGACCTGCTTGAGGAGGTGGATGTTGATGCGGCCAGGTTTGTTTTTCTTACAAAAACCCATGATTCACCGCTTGATTTTGACATAGATGTGGTAAAGAAAAAGGATAATGATAACCCGGTTTATTATGTGCAGTATGCCCATGCGAGGATATGCAGCATATTCAGAAAGGCAGATGAACAGGGTATTGATACCTCGTTAAATATAAGCGAAGCGGATTTGGAAACGCTCGTCCTCGATGAAGAAATTGATCTGATAAGATACCTTGATGGTTTTTCCGGACTGCTTGATAATATCTGCGAAACATTTGAGGCCCACAGACTGACCTACTACCTTACTGATCTGGCTGCCCGTTTTCACCGGTATTTTAATCTTGGGGTTAAGGAATCGGAAAACCGGATTATTACCGGTGAAATTAATTTGACCAGGGCAAGGCTTGCGCTTGTCGCGGGTGTAAGAATAGTCATAAGGAACGGATTAAACCTCCTGGGTGTCAGTGCTCCGGAGAAGATGTAATCAGACAAACATAATCATGTCAAAAAACAGTTCAAAACAAAAACATTTATCGATCGAACTATCTCCAAGTTCAATTTTCCTCTGGGGCCTGTTTCTGCTTTTCCTATTATTCTGGGTATTTGTTCTGGGAATTTTTGTGGGAAAGGGTCTGTTATCAGGGGTAATGTCAGAAATAAACAGCCCGATAAAAAAGTTACAGGAGATAGTCGGGAAAATGGGTGATAAGGATGAGTCTGATCCTGAGAAAAAGGAAGACCCTGAGCTTGTTTTCTATGAACTGCTTGAAAACAGAAAGAATAAAGTTAAAAACAGGGTGCTCCCCCCAAAGGTGGAAAAGTCACCGGCCAATGAAGTAACGCTTGCAAGGGATGAAACAATCGAGAAACAGGATGCATCCGAAATAATGAAAAGTGCAGAACCTGCAGATTTGCAGGAGGAGACTCCCGGAGAACTATTTTCTGTTCAGATTGCATCGATAAGTGATATTAAAAAGGTTGAAAAGTTAATAAAAGAACTTGTTAATCAGGGTAATGATGCATATTATTATACCGCAACCATAAACGGGAAATTAACATACCGGGTAATGTGCGGCAGGTTCAATTCACGCGTAGATGCACTCGAACACCTAAATAAGCTGCAAAAAGAAAAAGGTTATAAAGGATTTGTATCAAAGGTAGAGAAATAACATGATCAGAAAAGCTGTAATTAATGAAGTCACACAGATCCAGCGCCTCCTTAAACATTACGGGGATAAAGGGGTTTTGCTGCCCAGATCACTCAGTGAATTGTATGAGCACCTGAGGGACTTTTATGTTATTACAGAAGATGACGCAAATATAATAGCGGTTTGTGCCCTTGGTTTGTGCTGGGAAGATCTGGCAGAAATACGGTCACTGGCAGTTGTTGAAAAACATTATGGAAGTCGATACGGTGCCATACTTATTGAAAAATGTATTGAGGAGGCAAGGAGCCTTGGCCTGAAAAAGATATTTACTCTTACATATATACCGGAGTATTTTAAAAAGCTGGGGTTCAGGGTAGTGGATAAATCGGAACTGCCTCATAAGGTATGGTCAGACTGCCTTAAATGTTCTAAATTCCCTGATTGTGATGAAACGGCATTAATAAAGGAAATATAAAATTTTTAGAAGAGGGGTACCATGTTCGGCATCGGACTGCCAGAATTTATAATTATTATGGTCATAGCCCTTGTTGTGATCGGCCCAAAAAAACTTCCGGATATTGCAAGGGCGCTTGGTAAAGGCCTGGCAGAGTTCCGTAAGGCTTCCCAGGAAATAAAGGAAAGTCTTAACCTTGACGAAGAGATCAGGGCTATCAAAAAAGAGACAAGTGATACAATTAATGATTTCAAAGGCACGCTGGATAAGGCAGCAACAGACCTGATGAAAGAACCTGCTGATGAAGAGCCGGCGGTTTCAGGAACAGAGACCGATAAGAATACTGTTGAAGCAGAAAAAAAGGAGACACCTGTAAATGAATGACGATGCAAAGCAGCCCTTTATGAGCCACCTTGAGGAGCTTAGGAAAAGGCTGATAAGGGCATTTATAGCCGTAGGTGTTGCATTTTGCGGTGCATATTTTTTTTCCGAGGAATTGTTTGATCTGCTGACAGCGCCTCTGACAAAGATTCTGCCTGAAGAGAGCCACCTTATATTTACAAGCCTGCCTGAGATGTTTTTTATATATTTAAAAACCGCATTTGTTGCAGGAATCCTGATTGCATCCCCTGTTATATTTTATCAGGCATGGAAGTTTGTTGCCCCGGGACTTTATCAGAACGAAAAGAGATATGTAATTCCCTTTGTTATCTCATCCACTATTCTTTTTATAAGCGGGGCGCTCTTTGGTTATTTTGTTGTTTTCCCATTCGGGTTCAGGTATTTTTTGGGGCTCGCAAATGAAAGCATCCAGGCGCTGCCATCAGTCAAGCAGTATTTCTCCTTTGCTTCAATGATGTTACTTGCCTTTGGCCTTGTGTTTGAACTCCCTGTCATAATATTTTTCCTTTCAAAAATGGGGGTTGTAACAGTCCCCTTTTTAAAGAAAAACAGGAAGTATGCCTTCCTGTTGGCATTTATCGTAGGTGCAATACTTACACCATCACCGGATGTTATATCTCAATGTCTGATGGCCGGACCCCTGGTTCTTCTATATGAGGTGGGTATTTTCTTTGCACGTTTTGCAAAGCCTGATAAAAAAGAGGAAAAAAAAGAAGAGGAATAATCTTCGATCCGAAAGCTAATTGTACATATTGAGGCTGACTGCTGATCACTGACTGTTTCATCCAGTATTTGTTTCTTTCCAGATGAATACTATTTCAGGATATGGTGACTCTTGCCATGAATGGTAAGCAGCATGGGAATCTTTTTCACCTCACCCTGCTCATCGAATGAAATCTCTCCGGTTACGCCATAATAATTATTATATTCAAACAGGGCCTTCTGGAAATCTGTACGGGTTGATATATCATATTCCATCAGGAGATTCTTTATCATCTTTATAGTATCATACCCTGTTGCAGCCAGTATGCCAGGGTCTTTTCCATATGTTTCCCTGTAAAGTTTTACAAAATCCATAACCATGGCCGAATCATTATTTATATAAAATCCCACAGGAAATATGGCGCCCTGCAGATAATCGGATGTCGTATTGATAAGTTCATCGGACAGCCAGAGGCTTGTGCCCAGAAAGGGTACATTGAAAACATTATAAAAGGGAAACTGGGGAGCTATAAGTGCGATATTCTGGCTGTTATCCGGGATAAATACCGCATCAAAATCCACAACCGGGTCGGTCTTTGCCTGATGTTCTATTGCCGCTTCATCAGGATGCGCGGCATCAGGTTGCTCAGCATCGGTGATTTCGTCCGGTGTGATTTCTGTGTCCGGTATGGTTTCATTTGCTATTATGCCAGGGCCATTGATCTCTTTAGAGGCAGTCTCACCTGCTGATGCGGTAGCCCCTGTATCTCCAGGAACTCCCGGCTGTCTGGCGGATAGAGATCCTTCTTCTTTAATTTCATCGGTAATGCTGAGCTTTTGCGTCTTAAGCATCTCTATGACTGACTCAGGCCGGGGATAATATAGCCCTGTCATTTTTTTTATGCCTTCTGCAAAATCCGTGTCGCCTGATTTATAGGACTCAACAGCGGTTATTTCACCGCCCATTTCCTCGACTTTTTCCCAGAAGATATTCATGAAATAATTGCCATAAGATGTATCAGGGTAAAAAATCCCAAACCTGAACATGCCCATCTCATTAACCGCCCTTGTCACAAGGGCATCTACTTCTTTTGCCGGGGTCAGGTAGTTTCTGAATACCTGATCTCCCTCTTTTGTTATATCCGGTTTCTGAGAGAAGGTTATTATAGGAACACCATGCTCCTGCGCCTTTTTTGCAGCAGCAACCGAGGCTGATTGGGACAAAGGCCCTATTATGGCAATAACCTTATCCTTGATAATAAGCTCGGTAACAGCAGCAAGGGTGTCTTCAGGTTCTGCATTTGTATTCTTTATAATAAGCTCAACAGTAATATCTGTGTCGTTCATACTGAATAGATCCATGCCAAGCTGTATACCATTGAGCAGTTCTTCACCATATAATGAATAATCACCCTTAAGGGGTAAAAGGCACCCAATAACCTTTTTGTTAATTTTAAAGTTTTCTTCTAATGCATCGGTAATTCGTGATAATAGATAACGGCCTTTTGTGACCAACTGGGGCTGATCATTCTCTGATGCCGAGTTGATTGAAAGGGTGGCAAACCTTTTTGCCTGATTAAAGGCCCTCTTTTCAAGGGCTAATTCCGCCTGTCTCAGGTATATCGATGGGAGAAACTGGCTGATTCCGTCAAGCTTTCGGATTTTATTCAGATCATCCTCATTGCTATTGCTGATAATATCAGCAATGCTGTCTGATACTAGGCCCTGAAAATCACCGGATACCCCTGTTTCCTGTGCTGTTTTTATGGATATTGTCATCCAGAAACACGATTCATACATGAGGCCCAATGCCCTGTTTGCCTCACCTGCAAGTTTCTGAATTTTATACCGGTCAGGGCTATCCGGATAATTTTTAAGCCACTCCATGGCAAGGGTAATGGCGTCTTTATTGTCCCCTGTATGGTAATGACAAAATATCCTGTAGTATCTGATCATCCGGGATTCAGGGTGATCAGGTCGGGCTGTCAGCATGCGATTGAATTTTTCAAGCGCCTCACTATATTTCCCGGCCTCATAATCGGCAATGGCTTTAGAATATTCTGCCATGGACTTTAAAGGTTTTTCAGGGGTTACTGTCTTTAGGAATGTCCCACAGGAAAAAAAGAGAAAGGCCATTCCCACCATAAAGGTGAAAACAGCCTTTTGTATAAAAAGGTTTCTAAAATGCACTATTTTTTATCCTTGCCTATTTCCTCAAAATCCGCATCAACCACATCATCATCCTTTGATTTCCCCGAGGTTCCACCCCCTGTAGCACCGGCCTGCGCCTGTTGTTCGGCTGTAGCCTTTGCATACATGGCCTCGGCTATCTTGTGGGACGCCTGAGTAAGTTCTTCGGTTAGACGCTTGATTTCATCAGTGTTATCGCCTTCCATTGCCTTTTTGAGGTTCTGAATTGATTTTTCTATTGCCGATTTTGATGCTGCATCAAGGTCCTTGGCATCTTCCTTGAGGGATTTTTCGGTCGTATAGATCATGCTATCTGCCATGTTCCTGGCATCAACCAGTTCCCGTTTTTTCTTGTCTTCATCAGCATGCATCTCTGCGTCTTTCATGAGATTTTTTATCTCCTCTTCTGAAAGCCCGCTTGATGCCGTGATCTTGATTGACTGCTCCTTTCCTGTGCCCATATCCTTTGCTGAGACACTTACAATACCGTTTGCATCTATGTCAAAGGTAACCTCTATCTGCGGCATTCCTCTTGGTGCGGGCGGGATACCAACAAGCTGGAATCTTCCAAGGGTCTTGTTATTGGCAGCCATCTCCCTTTCACCCTGGAGGACATGTATCTCGACCGCCGGCTGATTGTCTGCTGCAGTGGAGAATACCTGGCTCTTTTTGGTGGGTATTGTGGTATTTTTTTCTATCAGTTTTGTGAAGACCCCGCCGAGGGTTTCGATACCCAGAGAAAGAGGAGTAACATCAAGCAGAAGAACGTCTTTTACATCTCCTTTTAAAACACCGCCCTGAATTGCAGCACCAACAGCAACAACCTCATCGGGATTTACTCCTTTGCTTGGCTCCTTACCGAATATTTCCTTAACCTTTTCCTGCACCTTGGGCATTCTTGTCATACCGCCAACAAGGATTACCTCATCAATCTCACTGATTTTTAAACCCGAATCCTTAATTGCGAGATTACAGGGATTTACTACCTTCTGAATAAGGTCATCGACTAATGATTCCAGCTTGGCCCTTGAAAGCTTTATATTAAGGTGCTTTGGGCCGCTGGCATCAGCGGTTATAAATGGAAGGTTGATATCAGTTTCAGCAGAGCCGGAGAGTTCCATTTTTGCCTTTTCCGCTGCTTCTTTTAGCCTCTGAAGGGCCATTTTATCGGTCTTGAGGTCAATCCCCTGATCCTTTTTAAACTCGTCTGCCAGATAATTAACGACCCGGTTATCAAAATCCTCGCCCCCAAGGTGTGTATCTCCATTGGTGGATTTGACCTCAAATACACCCTCACCTATCTCAAGGATTGAAATATCAAAGGTGCCGCCGCCAAGATCAAATACGGCTATCTTTTTGTCACCCTTTTTATCAACACCAAAGGCAAGAGATGCGGCTGTTGGCTCATTGATTATTCTTAGCACATTCAGGCCGGCGATCCTGCCTGCGTCTTTTGTCGCCTGGCGCTGGCTGTCATTAAAATAGGCCGGCACAGTGATAACTGCTTCGGTAACAGGCTCGCCCAGGTAATCCTCGGCAGTCTGTTTCATTTTTGTCAGTATCATTGATGAAATTTCAGCCGGGCTGTAGTCTTTGCCGCGACATGTTACCTGTGCATCACCGTTTGATGCCTGAGTTATCTTATATGGAAGTATGCCTATATCTTTTTGTACGTCGGTGGATGCATACTTTCTGCCTATCAGTCTTTTTACAGCAAAAATAGTGTTGTCAGGGTTTGTAACCGCCTGACGTTTTGCTATCTGGCCGACAATTCTTTCATTTTTGTCGGTAAAGGCAACAATTGAAGGCGTTGTCCTGCTTCCTTCCTGATTTGCAATAACAACGGGATCACCACCTTCCATAACAGCAACACAAGAATTTGTAGTGCCAAGATCAATTCCTATTATTTTTCCCATTTTATCCTCCTTAAACTCCTTTATTCAATATATTATTCTTCACTTGCTCCGGAGAAGGTTTTCTGGCTGCTATCATCCGGATTCCCCTTGCTGATAATAACCATTGCAGGTCTTATCAACCTTTGATTAAGGGTATAGCCCTTCTGAAACTCCTGGAGGATCCTGCCCTTTTCAACACTATCGCTCATTGTCGTTTGAACCGCGTGATGAAAAAGGGGATCAAATTTCTCACCAAGGGCCTTTACCTCTTCCAGCCCGGATTTTGACAGAGTATCCTTCAGACCTTTGAGTGTCAGCTCAACCCCTTCTATCAGAGCATTTAATGATTTTTCATTTGTGGAATGGCTTAAAGCCTTTTCAAGGTTATCAATTACCTGCAGCAGGTCTTTGATTAAGGTTTCATTTGAATATTTAATCCATTCCTCTTTGTCTTTTTTATTTCTTTTAATGATATTTTCAAGTTCCGCCTGAGATCGCAGATACTTATCATAATTAATTTTTACCTCTTCCTCGAGCTTTTCTATCTTCTTAACAAGAGCATCTGTTGGCATTTCCTCCAACCGAATTTCTACTGCTTCTTCTTTATCATTCTCGTAATTGACGCTTTCTACTGTTTCAGGTTCAACTAATTTGATATCAACTTTTTTACTGTTTTCCGAAAAATTCTCATTCATGATTATTAAAACTGACTC
Organism: uncultured Desulfatiglans sp.; assembly: GCA_964610475.1. Classification (GTDB taxonomy): domain Bacteria; phylum Desulfobacterota; class DSM-4660; order Desulfatiglandales; family HGW-15; genus JAAZBV01. The sequence goes on along the minus strand of CAZSZQ010000062.1, from coordinate 2,018 downwards.
CTTATCGGGATCTGAAATAAGGCTTGAAAAAACCAGTGTTACGTTAAGCATCTGGTTTTCATTTGTCAAGGCACTCTAAGGAAGGTCTTTTAAATATTTCCGGAAGTTTATCCCAGACCCTTGCCCGTTATTCTTTCAAGGGCTTCAAGATATTTTTCACGGGTTTTCCGGACTATTTCATGAGGCAGCCTCGGAGGAGGCGGGGTCTTCGGCCAGTCAAGGCTGTTCAGGTAGTCCCTCAGGTATTGCTTGTCGAAGCTTTGCTGGGTGCCTCCGGGTTTATAGGTGTCCCTAGGCCAGAAACGGGATGAATCAGGGGTAAGTACCTCATCAATGAGAATAAGTCTGTCACCGGAAAAACCAAATTCAAATTTCGTATCAGCGATAATTATACCCTTTTCAGCGGCAAATTTTCTTCCGGTTTCATATATTTTAAGGCTGGTGTCTTTTATCTTTTCAGCAGTATTTTTACCAAGTATTTCCATAACCTTTTTAAAGGATATATTTTCATCATGCCTGCCCTGTTCTGCCTTTGTAGAAGGCGTGAAGATTGGCTCAGGGAGTATCTCGGATTCCTTAAGTCCCTTCGGAAGCCGGATACCGCATACGCTTCCGCTCTTTTTATATTCAATCCAGCCTGAACCGAAGATATAGCCTCTCACAATACACTCTACAGGCAACGGTTTCGCCTTTTTTACCAGCATGCTCCTGCCAATGAGATCCTTTTTATATTTTTTACAGGGTTCGGGGTATTCATCCGGGTTGGTTGATATTATATGATTCTCAATCACCGGTTTGAGTTTATCAAACCAGAAAACAGATATGGCGGTAAGGATCCTGCCCTTGTCCGGGATCGGGTCATCCATAACCACATCAAAGGCCGACATGCGGTCACTCGCTACTATAAGGAGTTTACCTTCTGTTTCATAAACATCTCTTACCTTTCCGCGCCTCACTAGCTTAAGATCCTTAAAATCTGATTTTATAATTATATTATCCGCCATTTATTATTCCCGCCTCGTAAATAATTGATATTTAAGAGGAGCCATGATTTCCTATTTGGATAATATTGTCAAGAAAATGGAATGAGGAGACGGGAACATACTGTGTTTATCCAGATGGATTATTTTTAAAATATTTTTTTTGTTGACAATATTGCTGAGGATCCCCGCATCAAAAAGATACATTAAATATCTGCCTTTCGATCCGTATCATTCACACTTAAAATCATCTTCACCAACAGGCTTGCAGAAATCACCCCAGTTTCCGGATTTACGCCAGTAATCCACCAAACCAAAATCACGGACGAGATCCTTGAACCCCGGTAAACGGCGCATTGGTTTGTGAATCGGCCGCCACATTGTAAAAATAGCAAACCCAGTTTCCCTAAACATCTGAAGAGCAAATTCATGATCACCAAAGTACGATGCCCATACTGCAATTGTTGTACGGCCAGTGAAATTTTTATAGGCCGGTTCATTTGATTGACGTCTTATTTCTTCTAGAGCCTTTTCCGGTTTATCGAGCAGGTGATAAATGCCTTTACTTGTGTCGGATGAATCTGAAATGCTGTTTATACCAAAGGCTTCCGTCATTGAAACGAGTGATATATATTCATCTATCAAAGCCCGATTTTTCATCTCCAATGCCAATACGAGAAGAGCGGCGTTATAAATCAGGGGTTCTTTGGTCAGTTCTCTTGCCTTTTTAAACGCTTTAGCAGATGCTTCGAAATTTCCGCAATATTCATAGGTGTTTCCAAGCGCAAGATAGGCATCAATCAGCAACGGGTCAGATTGCCTGTAGCGCTCTAAATAGACGATAGCCTCGGTTGGCCGACCCACATAAAGAAGGAACCATCCATAATTACCATGCAGATCATAATTCGTCGGGTTCAATGCTAGGGCTTTTTTATATAACCGCTCAACTTCCACCCTGTCGCCGCTTCGTGAGGCTTTATATCCTAGTACCGAGTAACATTTATAATTTCGGATAAAGATGTTTAAGTTTTATCCGTG
>CAZSZQ010000061.1:0-17388 GCA_964610475.1 uncultured Desulfatiglans sp. | reverse complement strand
ACATTAATGGCGGAAGTGCATGGGAATCGAACCCACCTACCGGGGTCTTAGCCCGGTACACCGGATTTGAAGTCCGGGAGCCCCACCAGTGAGCTTTCCACTTCCATATATCAGCGATCAGCTTTCAGCCGAATAAAGTGCGCAATAAATAACATAATGAATTTTGATTAGCAAGAGTTCTGTATAAAATTGAAAACTGGATTCCCCGATCGTTGTCTGGAATGACGGCGGGTGATGGATTACCCGGTCCAGCCTTTGCCAAAGGCTACGGTCTGGTAAGCTGGGCTGCGGAATGACGATATGATATTTTTTATATCCCAGATTTTACAGTAGAAATCGTTTTGAGGATTGAAAAACCAAAGTGAAACGCGAAGTTGGAACGATTTTGACCCGGAAGCATATGCACAATATGGTGAGGATCAAAATCGTGAAACGAGCGTTGCAGCAAGGTTTTTCAGGCCGCAGCAGATGGCTACTGCAAAATCTGGGTTTATATGTAATAGGTTAAAAAAAGGGATCAAGAGTATTAAAAACTTGAACCCTTGACCCCTCGAATCCTCGAACCCTTTTTTCAACTCAGATACTCAATCACAATATTAAGTATCCTTCTGATAGGCTCTGCCGCCCCCCACAGGAGTTGATCACCTACAGTAAAGGCTGCCAGATAATCCGGACCCAGTTTCATCTTCCTGACCCTGCCGACAGGCACTGTAAGGGTTCCGTTTACCGCTGCCGGTGACAGGCCCTCAAGTGTTGATGCCTTGTCATTGGGTATCACCTTTACCCAGTCGTTTGCACGCGCGATCATTTCTGTCAGTTCATTCAGCGGCGCATCCTTTTTAAGCTTAATGGTTAATCCCTGGCTGTGACAGCGCATTGCACCTATCCTCACGCATATGCCGTCAACAGGTATCGGCGTCTTTGTACCCAGAATCTTGTTTGTCTCGGCATAACCTTTCCACTCTTCCCTGGTCTGGCCTGACTCCATTGCTGCGTCGATCCAGGGAATAAGGCTGGCTGCAAGGGGCGCGCCAAAATACTCTATTGGGAATGATGATGAACTTCTTATTTCCTTTGTGATGATCCTGTCCAGTTCAATTGCCGGCATTTCCGGATTATATACTGCCCCTATGGCTGCCATCTGGGCCACCAGTTCTTTCATGTTATTTGCACCAGCACCTGATGCCGCCTGGTAGGTCATGCTTGTAATCCATTCAACCAGATTGTTTTTAAAAAGACCGTCAAGCGCCATAAGCATAAGACTAACCGTACAGTTGCCGCCTATATATGATTTAATACCCGAGGAAAGCCCCTGGTCAATTACGTTACGGTTTACCGGGTCAAGGACTATTATGCTTTCATTCTCCATCCTGAGAGCAGATGATGCATCTATCCAGTATCCTTTCCATCCTTTTTTCCTGAGTTCGGGATATACCTTTTTTGTATAGTCACTTCCCTGACAGGTGACTGCTATATCAAGAGCTGAAAGAATATCAAGATCATATGCATCTTTCAGTTCAGTGGTTTCCATTCCTATCTCGGGCCCCGCTCCTCCTATATTTGATGTAGTAAAAAAAAGGGCCTCATAATCAAGAAAATCCTTTTCCTGTATCATTCTTTCCATCAGCACTGAACCTACCATGCCCCTCCAACCGATATAGCCAATTTTTAACATTTTTTCCTCCTGCTAAGTTTACTGTCTTCATCGCTTTCAAATTTGCTAAAATAAGGATATTTTATTGTTATTTCAAGTTAAATTTTAAATAACGCAGGCATTGATCTTGCATTTGGAGATAACGGATTATATAACAAATGCATATATTGTTACTTTTTATGATATAAAAGGAAAATTTATCTACTTTAGTCAAAATAATTTAAACATTTTTAATTGACGTGATATCGCAGTGGCACTTATAATTTAGGTCTTAGAAAAATGATGATACTCCAATAATTTGAGTATCTTTATTTTTATTCCGTTTCAGGTGTTCATAACCCTGAAAATAAACAACCCGGAGTTTAAAGATGAAGAATTCTCTTGCTATAATAATGGCGGGCGGAAAGGGTGAGCGTCTTATGCCTTTGACAAAAGACAGGGCAAAACCAGCCATACCATTCGGCGGGATATATCAGTTGATTGACCTTACCCTATCCAACTGTATAAACTCGGAAATATATAAAATAATAGTTTTACCGCAATACAAATCCCAGACCCTTATGCAGCACCTGGAACAGGGCTGGAATATTTTCAGTCATGACCTGGGTCATTATCTGAAGATCGCTCCGCCTCAAATGATGACGGGTGAAAAATGGTATCAGGGTACTGCTGATTCCATACGCCAGAATCTATATCTTATTGAACAGGAAAAATCTGACCACATACTTATCCTTTCAGGTGATCATGTATACAAAATGAACTATACCCTTTTCAGGGACTACCACGAGGCACACAATTCGGATGTAACCGTATCGGTTATTGAGACCGGAAAAGAGTTATCACGGGAATACGGTGTACTTGAGGTAGATAGTGATTACAGGGTAACCGGTTTTCAGGAAAAGCCAAAGAATCCAAAGACAATTCCGGGAGACAATTCACGGATCCTTGCATCCATGGGGATATACATATTTAAAGCCGAGGTGCTGCTTGATCTCTTAAAGCAGGATGAAAGGGCGGATTTTGGTCATGATATTCTTCCAGATATTTTGGACAAGTATAAGGTTATGGCATATCCGTATAAAAAACAGAACCGGATAGCTGACATGATAATAGCAACGGATGAAGAAGGAAACAGGAATGAGTTTTATGAGGAGAGGGCAAGAGATTCGGAATACTGGCGGGATGTCGGGACTCTTGACGCCTACTGGAATGCAAACATGGATCTGACAGGAGTCGATCCATATTTTAATATGTACGGAAGACTCTGGCCTATACGCACAAACCAGCGCCAGTTTCCGCCTGCAAAAACAGTCTTTGCACAGAATAACAGTACAAATCCCAGAATGGGCATACCACTTGATTCCCTTGTTGCCCATGGCTCTATCATTAGCGGCGGGATGGTACGGAACTGTGTTCTTTCATACAATGTTCTCGTTCAGAGCTGGGCAAACGTTGAAGAATCTGTATTAATGGAAAACGTAGTTATCGGCAGATATGCCAAGATTAAAAAGGCCATTATAAGTGATGGTGTCAGGATACCTCATCATATGGAAATAGGTTTTGATCCCAAGAAAGACAGGAAACGATTCACCGTAACCCCAAGGGGGATTACGGTTGTTACCAAAGAAGATATTCACTAATTATTATGAGGCAGGTACTATGAAACCCAAAAAAAAATATAATGTTGTTCCCAATATCCCGGAAAAACTTGAGCCCTTACGGAAGCTCGCCTATAACATCCGCTTCAGCTGGCGGGGAGAGATAAGAGATATCTTCCGCCGGATAGATCCGGGGTTATGGACAGAATGCAGGCATAATCCTGTTCTCATGCTCGGCCTTGTGAATCAAGACAGGCTTATCGAACTGACAAGAGACCAGGGTTTTATGGCACAGCTGGACAGGATTTCACAGGACTTTGACAGATATATCTCCCATCCGAAAATACAATCATTGGATTACTCTCCTGAAAAGGAGTTCAGGGTCGCATACTTTTCAGCCGAATTCGGTCTTGCAGGTTGCCTCCCCATATATTCAGGGGGTTTGGGCATCCTTTCAGGAGATCACCTTAAATCTGCAAGTGACCTCAATGTTCCTCTCGTTGGCGTGGGACTCCTTTACCAGGAAGGTTATTTCAGTCAGTATCTGAGTAATGACGGATGGCAGATGGAGACATATCCTGTTAATGACTTCAATAACATTCCTGTGAGTCTGGTAAGAGACTCTGACGGTAAACCTGCGCAGGTATCAGTCAATTTTAAAAATGAAAAGGTCGACATTTTAATATGGCGTGTGGATATTGGCCGAATACCGCTATATCTTCTGGATACCAATCATCCTTCTAATTCGCCTGATGTGCGCAGAACAACCGCCCAGCTGTACGGCGGTGACCGGGAAATGAGAATCCGTCAGGAAATAGTTCTTGGTATCGGCGGCGTAAGGGCACTAAAGGCACTAGGGATAGATGCTACAGTAATACATATGAATGAAGGACATTCAGCATTTTCCGCTCTTGAAAGAATCAATATTTACAGAAGAGAAATGGGACTCACATTCGATGAGGCAAGGGAAATCGTTATAGCCACAACCGTGTTTACCACCCATACACCTGTACCTGCCGGAAACGACGTGTTTGATCCTGGCCTGGTCAGATCTTACTTTGAGGAATATGCAAAGGAACTCGGCATTAATTTCAGGGTCCTGCTGGGTTACGGAAAACTGGATCCGAGAAATGAAGAAGAAAAATTCGGTATGAGCACCCTTGCACTAAGGCTATCTTCACATGCAAATGGTGTAAGCAGACTCCATGGAAGGGTTTCGCGCTCCATGTGGCAGAAAGTGTGGCCAAAGCATCCTGTGGAGGATATCCCCATAGATTATGTAACAAATGGAATACATGTGCCGACCTGGATCGCAAGCGAAAAATCGGCACTCTTTGACAGGTATCTCGGGCCTGACTGGGCTGAAGATCCTGACAACGAGCGGGTATGGCTGCAGATAGAAAACATTCCCAATACTGAGATATGGCGATATCATGAAAGATGCAGGGATCACCTTGTTGCGTTTGCACGCAGGCTTCTGGCTGATCAGATGAAAAGAAGGGGTGCGACTCCAACAGAAATCATCGGTGTGAATGATGTCCTTACACCGGATGCAATGACAATCGGATTTGCCAGGAGATTTGCAACCTACAAGCGTGCCAATCTGCTCTTTAGAAATCCTGACAGGCTGGCAAAAATACTTAACAACCCCGACTATCCCGTTCAGATCATTATCGCCGGTAAAGCCCATCCACAGGATAATGAGGGCAAGGAATTCATAAAGACGATTATACACTATGCAAGTGAGGAACGTTTTCGCAGACGTATTGTGTTTCTTGAAGATTACAACTCACATATTACACATGTAATGGTATCAGGGACTGACGTTTGGCTCAACACTCCAAGAAGACCCCTTGAGGCATGCGGAACAAGCGGAATGAAAGCCCTTGCAAACGGATCTCTTAACCTGAGCATCCTGGATGGATGGTGGGATGAGGGTTTCAAGAGTGAATACGGCTGGGCAATAGGAAAGGGTGAAGAGTATAATGATTATAATGCCCAGGATGAAATTGAAAGCCGCGACCTTTACAACATCCTTGAAAAAGAGGTTGTCCCGCTGTTTTACAGGCGCGGAAGTGATGACTTACCCAGGGGATGGATAGAAAAGATGAAGGCCGGTTTGCGTGATCTCGTTCCGGTGTTTAATTCTCACCGTATGGTTCAGGAGTATACAGACCGTTTCTATATCCCCTGTTCAGCCAGGTATAACAGGCTGAGCAACAATGGATTTACAGAAACAAAATCCCTCGCATCCTGGAGGCAGAAGGTTATGACCGGCTGGAGCAGTGTTTCTGTGCAGGAGGTTATATCTGACGATGGAAGGGATATTCCTATCGGTGGCAAAATGGAAATTACCACAAAGGTAGTTCTTGGTGAATTAACCCCTGATGATGTCACAGTGGAAGCCTATTTCGGCAGACTCAATCACCAGGGTGAATTCAAAGAAAGAGAAACAAAGGAACTTTTTTCTGTAGGTCTTGATGGGAAAGTTCATTTCTTTAAAGGTGAAATTGAATGCTCCGGAACAGGACGTTTCGGGTACACTGTCCGCATAATGCCGAGCAAGAAACGGCTTGAAAACCCATTTGTGATGGGGCTTGTGGCATGGGCATAAAAAAAGGCGCATCCGCCGTCGCAAAAGCTATGGCGGGACAGGAGGCGCAGGGGTTAAAATCAGAAGTCAGAGATAAGAGGTCAGTGTATGTTGTCTCCTTGCTTCCGGCTTCCGGCTTCTGACCGCTGTTAACTTTTTCTAATTAAATTATAAACCTTGCGCCTTGTGCCTTGAGCCTGGCGCCTTTATTAAAGGATATGCTTTGACAACGACACTTAAAAAAGAACAGATTAATTATTTGGTTGCAGGAAACATTGCAGACCCCTTCAGCATTCTCGGACCTCACTACGAAAATAATAAACTCATTGTCAGGGGCTTTATACCAGGGGCAAAAAGTGTATTAATAAAAGGTCTTGGTCCGGATAATTTTTCTCAACCTGTTCGAGTGCGGAAAAATGGTCTTTTTGAAGCTTCATTCCCATTCGATACCAAGATAAAGCCCTATAGATTAAATGTGGAATTTACGGGCGGCAACAGATCATCTTTTTATGATTGCTATTCCTTTATACCCGTATTGAGTGATTATGATATGTATCTTTATGGTCAGGGTAATCATTACAATATTTATGAAAAAATGGGCGCACACATTTTTACCCATCAGGGTATTCAGGGTACGCTTTTTTCGGTCTGGGCGCCTTCTGCAAAGAGAGTGAGTGTTATTGGTGATTTCAATCAGTGGGACGGCAGAAGGCACATGATGCGTAACCGTGGATCTTCAGGCATATGGGAGTTATTTGTGCCGCATCTTGGGCAGGATCTTCTCTACAAGTATGAAATAAGAACAAAAGACGATGTGATACTCACAAAAGCTGATCCATTTGCCTTCCGGTTTGAAAAAAGACCTAAAACAGCAGCAATTGTACATGACCTTAATCAATACATATGGAAGGATGAAAGATGGATGTCTGAAAGGAAGATAATCAATCCTCTTGAAAGACCAATGACGGTTTATGAGGTTCATCTTGGTTCATGGCGTAGAAGGCATGATGAGGGGAACAGGTGGCTTACTTACCGTGAGGCAGCGGAAGAACTTGTACCCTATGTAAAGGCAATGGGGTATGATTATATTGAACTCCTTCCTGTCTCAGAACACCCTTTTGACGGATCATGGGGATATCAGGTAACAGGTTATTATGCGGTTACATCAAGATTCGGAACACCCGAAGAATTCATGTCCTTTGTTGACCGATGCCACCTGGAGGGAATTGGTGTCATACTTGACTGGGTACCTGCCCATTTTCCAAGAGACTCTTATGCTCTTGAATATTTTGACGGAACCCACCTCTATGAACACGAAGACCCCAGGCAGGGAGTACACAATGACTGGGATACCCTTATTTTTAATTATGGAAGGAACGAGGTGAAAAATTTTCTTGTGGCAAACGCCCTTTTCTGGCTGGATAAATACCATATTGACGGGCTCAGGGTAGATGCTGTTGCATCCATGATTTATCTTGATTATTCAAGGAAAGAGGGTGAATGGTTGCCCAACAGGTACGGCGGCAGAGAGAATCTTGAGGCCATCGAATTTATAAAAACTCTTAACATAAAGGTATATGAACTATTCCCTGGTGTGATTACAATAGCGGAAGAGTCCACTGCATGGCCGGGAGTAACCAGGCCTGTCCATCTGGGAGGACTTGGTTTTATGTTCAAATGGAATATGGGCTGGATGCATGACATGCTTACTTTTATATCCAAGGATCCGATTCACAGAAAATTTCATATGGAAAAACTTACCTTTGCCCTTTTATATGCCTTTCATGAGAATTTTATTCTTCCCCTGTCACATGATGAAGTTGTCCACGGAAAGGCATCATTGCTGTCCAAGATGCCAGGCGATGACTGGCAGAAGTTTGCGAACCTTAGACTTCTTTTGGGATATATGTATGGTGAACCAGGGAAAAAAATGCTTTTTATGGGAAATGAGCTTGGACAATGGAAGGAATGGGATCATGATCAGTCTCTTGAGTGGCATCTGCTGCAGTATGAAATGCATCAAAAAACCAAGGATTATGTTAGAGAATTAAACCGACTATACCACCTGGAACCGGCCATGCATGAAATAGATTTTTCATACGAGGGATTTGAGTGGATCGATTTCAGGGATGCTGATTCATCTGTTGTGTCTTTTATACGCAGGGACAAAAAAAACAAAATGCTGATCTTTGTATTTAATTTTACCCCTGTCCCAAAGATGGAATACAGGATCGGTGTGCCTGTTGAGGGTTTCTATCGTGAAATTCTGAACTCGGATTCCTCAAGTTTCGGCGGGTCCAACATTGGACTTGAAGGAGGCATTCATTCGGACAGAATAGAGTACCATGGAAGACCCTTTTCCATTAATCTCACGATTCCACCCCTCGGAATGCTTATTCTAAAACCTGTATAAAATTAAAAATATTACACAAACCAGACTTGATTCCTTTAATAAAATCGTATAAGAATAAATCCTAAAATTTTCCGGTTATCATATGAAGAGTTATTAAAAAAATGTTACAAATTCCATTCAATCGTATCTCTTATTTTGATTAGATCCGAAAGAAATGGATATGGACTTGGGAGGTCAGCATTAATATGTTTCTTGATGACAGCATCCTGAACGACCTGGCGATTCTTGTTGTAGACGATGAACCGGACATTATTGAAACCATCGAAGATGAGCTTTATATGTGCATACTTCACAAGGCTGGAGATTTCGACACAGCCTGTGAGTATCTTGGAAAATATACCTATGATATTGTTATACTTGATATAATGGGAGTCAATGGGTTTGAGCTGTTAAAACACTCGGTTTCAAAGGGTTTTCATACTGTTATGCTGACCGCCCATGCACTCACACCAGATGCATTAAAAAAATCCATTGAATTGGGTGCTGTATATTTTCTCCCCAAGGAAACACTTCCTGAACTTCGATTTTTTCTTGAAGAGCTGGTTAAAAATAAGTTCATCCCAACCTGGAAGGCATTCTTTAAAAAGTTCAGTGCATATTTCAATAAATATTTCGGGTCAAACTGGAATGAAAAAGACCAGTTTTTCAGAGAATTTGAAGAAAGCCTCTTGGTAAGTGAAAAAGCTCAAGGAGAAGATATATAATACTGTTAAAACAACATTGCACGCCGGATTATCGAGAGCTCCGGTAGTTGACTTAAAATCCTGTTGACTTCGTCTGTTCGAACACCGGATGGTGCATACTATTTTGAGTGACTTCCATGGATCATGTATTACTGCTAAGCATTTCATATGAACCTATCAAGGTGATCGACTGGAGAAAAGCCCTCACAATGCTTTTTCTCGGTAAAGTAGAGGTAATTGAGGAGTATTGCAGCGACATCCATTCAGTCAGTTTTACAATCAAACTTCCCTCTGTTGTCAGATTACTGAATGTAGTAAAGAGAAACTGCAAGCCAGTAAAATTTTCCAGACAAAATATTTATGCCAGGGATAAATATAAATGTCAGTACTGCGGAGAAAAGTTACCTGTCGAGGATCTTACATATGACCATGTATTGCCAAAATCCAGGGGGGGAAGGACCGAATGGACGAATATTGTTACCTGCTGTATCGGCTGTAACAGAAAAAAAGGCGGTAAAACTCCGCGGGAGGCATCGATGAAGCTTCTTAAAAAGCCTGATATACCGGCATGGGTGCCCGCTTTAAGACTGACAATTGGTTATAAACAGGTACCCAGGACCTGGAGAGAATATCTATACTGGAATGTGGAGCTGGTGGAATAGAAAAAACAAAGCACATCCACCGTCGCCAAAGGTTATGGCGTGACAAGGGGCGCAGGGTGCAAGGTTAAAGACTAAAACAAAAAAAAAGCCATACTCCCTTTCGGGAGTATGGCTTTTTGTATTAAACCAGAAAATCTGTGGGGACATCCCTTAATCTTGCAATGTCCATGATCTTCTCTTTTACATTAAAACCCTTTGCACATGTTACCGTGCATGTATCACAGTCTTCACAGGCGATCTTTTTGATGTCCATTGAATCAAGGGTTATCCTTGCTATCTGCATGTTTTTATAACCGTGTGCGTACATATAACTGCGCATAAATGTAGGGATATGCTGCCCGGCCGGACATTGGGGCAGGCACTTTTCACACTGGTAACATAAAAGCCCTGCCTTTTTATCTATATTATTCAGGAGGCTTCTCTCCGCTACAGTCATTTTCAGATCGCCCATGACTGCAATGGTAGAATTAATCTGATCAAATGTCTGCCAGCCAGGTATAATTGTTGTTACATTTTCATCCTCCAGCGACCATTTTATTGCAGCGGTAATCTCCTGTTCAGAGGCCTTTTTTGGAGGCCCGCCAAAGCCGCCCCCAACCACGCCTGCGACTGTTTTCATGCCGATTATGCCCAGTCCTGCCTTTGCCGCTTCTGCAATGGCCTTTTTAATCTCATCAATGTTTGGGTAGGTCGGGTTGTAGGCCACAAGCGCCACATCATATGCCTTACTTTCTATGGCTGCCCTGATAACTTCATGCTGGTTCTGATGAGTCGAAATACCTATGAAGCGTGCTCTGCCCTCCTTTTTTACCTGTTTTATCGCCTCAAGATATGGTTCAAAAAGGGTTGTCTCCCTGCTTCCAGGTCCATGCAGATAAAGAATATCAACATAGTCAAGCCCGATACGCTTAATGCCTTTATCAAATTCATTGATAAAATCCTGAGGTTTTGCATTTTTGTTTAAGGTGCCGAACATGATCCCTGGCATGGATACCTTGGTTCCGAGGACAAATGAGTCCCTGGGTTTGTCCTTGAAAAACTCACCCAGCATACCCTCACTTTTACCCTGACCGTAGAGCGCTGCCGTATCAAAGTGTTTGATGCCTGCATTATATGCTGCTTCAACCAGCTTGGGGTTCATGGTATTCATTACACCCATGCTTACTATCGGCAGTTTTATGCCTGTCTTGCCAAGGGTGCGGTAAACGAAGTTGGGTTTCTCATCAACCGGCATTTTCTTCATACATGATGGAAGCAGAGAAGCACCAGCGAGTCCGGCTATGCTAATCTTTAAAAATCTCCTGCGGTTTTTATCCATAGTATTTTCTTGCATTGATATTTCTCCTGAATAAAATAGTTTTATTTATAACTTATATGGTTTTTTAAATTATTTCAAATTGGATATAGCCTGAATGATTATGCTCTGGTTTATTTTCACATTATCAGGATTGAGCGCCCCCACAATGTGTTTACCTGACACCGAAATAAACAGCTTTCCCTGATACTGGTCATCAACTTCATGTATCCCATCCTTCAGAAGATCATTCTTAATATTTGCAGCCTTTTTGTATTCCTCTATGCTTTTTTCAAGTGCAGCCCTGTCAGAGGTTTCAATAATAAAAAGTTTATAGGTTGTCGAGTCTGTTTCCTGATATTCGGCTGTAAAGGCCTTTTCAAAAAAGGAATAGCCCAGGAAGTCCTTTGGTATGTACTCCTCCCTGTTTGCCACTTTCGATTTTTCAGGAAAGAGTTTGAATGCGGCAGGAGGCAGGGCCTTTTCGCCGAGTAAACCTGATACCTTTTTACCGGCAGATGTGAGATATTCCCTGTCTTTTGCTCCAAGGTTATAGCCTGATATCTTTACATAGTATCTGCCCTGGTAAAAATTAAGGAATCCTTCCATGTAGGTGGCCTGCGCCCCTATATCAAGGTATTCGCATTCATAAGGCCTTTCCTGACTGTAAATGCCAAAACTGTTGTTTACTGTTTTCTGGTCATATATCTCTATTGTAATGGTGTTTTCATCCTTATCCTTGTACTGCTGCAGGTTAAGCCCGTTGAAATCATACATGAGGTACAGCTCCGCAGCGCCGTTTATATATTCAAAAAGGTTATCAGGCCTGTAACTTACAATATCATTTGATCTGGTAAAACCCTCTATATCAGGGAAAAGGGATTTAACATCAGGCGTTTTTCCTGCTGTGCAGGTTAACGCAAGGGAGAGGACAGCAAACATCATAACTGAAAATCTTTTAATGGACATAATTACTCCGGGGTTTACAGGTTAATCATAAATCACAAGTATAACCGTCAGGATTAATATTGATTATGATTATTGCTTTTACCATTTTTAAGACCGGGATTCAATAATAAGTGATGGTCATGGCCTTTATTCTGGTGAATAGACCCACCTGTAGTTGATTGGTCTCAGGTGATTTGAATCAGGTCTCGGGTGCAGAAACTCATCAATTACCTTCAGCCAGTTGTAGGCCGGTTTGATCTTCCTGATTTTTCCATCCTCAGGTGGCCTTGAATATTCGGTGTAGTCATACACCGCCTCTGAAACCCCAACATAGTAGCCTCTGCCCGGAAAAAGATAAGCATTTTTAAATTTATCTATGTTCATTCTTTCCTTTGCAGCAAGGGCATTAATCTGATCATGTGTAAGCTGAATAAGAAAAAATTTTGATAGCCCGCGTTCCGAATATTTGATCATCGTCCTGGATTCAGAGCTTGAAATATAAATTGTACTGATTACAGCAAGTCTCTTTAAAAGTTGAGATGCAATCAGTGCTGCCGTTCTCCGTCCTCCCACATTATAATGACAGCCATAGTATTCAAAGAGCTTGTTTTGTAATACACGGGCATATTCATCTCCGTTTTCATATAAATTATTCTGTATATACCTTAGATACTTGGCAAGGTCTTCTGCTGCATCTGATATGGGCCAGTCTATCTTCACATGAAAATGGGTCAGGGCATATCTGTTTTTCTTTTTTACTGAAGGGTCCTGCTGAATCAGAAGGGCATAGTCGATTGTTGCTAATTCCTCCAGAAAACCAAGGAATGGTTGATTATCAAAATATTTGATATTATTGTTAAAATTTTTGTGGAGTGTAAAGTTTACCAGGTCGTCCAGATTCTTTTTTATCACTTTATTTTCAGGGAAGAAGCGGATATAATTCTTGAGCGACGGGTCAACAACCCCTTCACAGAATATAACAATAAATGTGTTGAAGAGTTCAGATTCCTTTTCCATCTTTCTGGATTTTGGTCTTAATTCGCTTTTGTCGACAAAATTGTATTCAACATCATTTTTCAGATAGTTATTAAATGAGTCAATTAGTGAGATCTTCATAAGGCGCAACTCAAGGGCATCTCTCATTATTTCATATAATGACCGTCTGAGTTTTTCATAATGATTTAAGCGTTCTCTATATAGCCACATATTGGATATTTTATATATAAATAAAAATGAATATTAAAAACTATGTTAAAATATATTAAAATAAGGCAAGTGTCAATTAAAATATTATTCTTGATTGACAAACAGTTAATAAATCCATATAAGCGATAGCTTTTTCTGATACAATCAACTTTGGTACAGAGGTTTTAAATGAAAGAGGAAATAGAGAAAATAAGAAATATCGGTATCAGCGCACATATTGATTCCGGTAAGACAACTCTCACTGAGAGAATACTATATTATACAAAGAAAATTTTTACAGTCCATGAGGTAAAGGGGAAAGATGGTATTGGCGCCAAAATGGATTCCATGGAGCTTGAGAGGGAGCGTGGTATTACCATATCCTCTGCAGCTACCTACTGTGAATGGAACAAGCATATGATCAACATCATAGATACCCCCGGTCATGTGGATTTTACGATTGAGGTGGAAAGGGCATTAAGGGTTCTTGATGGCTCCATACTGGTGTTATGTGCAGTGGGCGGTGTACAGTCACAGACAATAACAGTGGACAGGCAGATGAACAGATACAAGGTCCCAAGGCTTGCCTTTATAAATAAGTGTGACAGGTCAGGTGCTGATCCCTTTAAGGTTGTAAGACAGATGAAGGAGAGATTGAACCTTAATGCAGTGCTCATGCAGATACCTATCGGACTCGAAGGTGATCTAAAGGGTATAGTTGACCTTGTATCCATGAAGGCCATGTATTTTGAGGGCAATTTTGGCGACAATTTAATAATTGAGGAGATTCCTCAGGAGCTTCTTGATGAAGCCGAAAGCAGAAGAGAGGAGCTTCTCGATGCAGCATCAATGTACTCAGATGACCTTATGGAGGCAGTGCTTGAAGGCAAAGCAGATGAAAAGATTATTATTGATGCCATAAGAACAGGAACGCTGGCAAGAGAGCTTACGCCTGTATTTGTGGGATCGGCATATAAAAATGTCGGAGTGCAGCTTCTGCTTGACGGTGTAATAAGATATCTGCCATCTCCCCTGGATGTCGAGAACATAGCCCTTGACCTTGAGGATGATGAAAAAGAGGTTGTTCTTGCCTCCAAAGCAGGGGCTCCTCTGGTCGCCCTGGCATTCAAGCTTGAGGTGACACCATATGGTCAGCTTACCTATCTAAGAATCTACCAGGGCTCAATTAAAAAAGGTGATGATCTCGTCAATACAAGGGATAGAAAAAAGCTCAAGGTTGGCAGGCTCGCCCGTATGCATGCAGATGAAATGGAGGATATCACAGGCGCAAAGGCAGGCGATATAGTAACACTCTTTGGTGTTGACTGTTATTCCGGAGACACATTTACAGACGGGAGTATAAGGTACTCCATGACCTCCATCTTTGTGCCCGAACCGGTTATCTCCTTAAGCATCACACCAAAGGACAACAAGGCGCGTATAAATATGTCAAAGGCCCTGAACAGGTTTACAAAGGAAGACCCGACATTCAGAAGCAGGGTGGATGAGGAGTCCAGTCAGACCATTATTTCCGGTATGGGTGAACTGCATCTCGATATATATGTTGAAAGGATGAAAAGGGAGTTTTGCGCCGAGGTGGAAACCGGTATACCCCAGGTGGCATACCGTGAGGCTATTTCAACCAAGGCAGAGTTCAACTATACACATAAAAAGCAGACCGGAGGTTCCGGTCAGTATGGAAGGGTTGCCGGGTTTATGGAACCAAGTGAAACTGAGAGCTATGAGTTTGTAAATGCAGTAAAAGGCGGTGCGATTCCCACTGAATATATCCCTGCGGTTGACAAAGGTTTCAGATCATGCCTGCACAAAGGGCGCCTGATAGGGTTTCCTGTAATAGGCATGCGAATCACTATAAATGACGGGCAGTCTCATTCAGTTGATTCATCGGAGCTCGCATTTTCACAGGCTGCTGTAGGCGCCTTCAATATGGCATATCACAAGGCAAAACCAATTATTCTTGAACCTATCATGAAGGTATCGGTCGAGTGTCCCTCGGAATATCAGGGCAATGTTATGGCATCCATAAACCAGAGAAGGGGTATGATAATAAGCTCTACAGAAGACGGCGTCTTTTGTACCATAGATTCTGAGGTCCCTCTTTCCGAGATGTTCGGATATGCAACAACTCTGCGCTCTCTGACCCAGGGTAAGGCAGAATTTACTATGGAGTTCAGCAGATATTCAAGGGTGCCTGAATCAATATCAGAAGAACTTAAAAAACAGTATGCCGATAGGGCAAGGGGAGGAAAATAACCATGAATGATTTTATTAAGGTCAGTCCTTTAAAACTGTTAGAGATGTCTTCAGGCGACGGGCTAGGACAAGGAAACCTTGGTGTTTTGATAGCGCGCGCCGGAGTAGGTAAAACCGCATGCCTGATCCATATAGCATTTGATATGCTTTTCAGAAAAAAAAGGCTGGTACATATATCGCTGGAGGATACACCTGAAAAGGTCAAATCCTACTATAATGTTATCTTTTCAGACATGATAAAGGCGCTTGAGATAAGGGATGAAACAGAAGGAAGAATGCTCCTTGAAAGAAACAGAATGATCCTTGCCTATCTGAACAAGAGTTTTGAGATAGAGAGGCTTATTAGAAATTTGAAAAACCTTAAAGAACAGATAGATTTTAATCCTGAAATTCTTATTGTCGATGGGCTTGATTTTGAAAAAGTCGATACGGATACAATGGAAGGATTTAAAAAGATCGCCACGGAATTTGATGTTGAAATATGGTTTTCAGCACGCTCACACAGACATATAGGTGAAAAGAATGAAAAGGGCATCCCCTATCCTTGCAGCAGAGTAGATGAATATTTGAGTGTTATTATCCAGCTTGACCCTTGTGAATCAGGTATTCTACTCAGGCTAATCAAGGATCATAATAACAAGGTAAGTGATGAATCATGTATACACCTTGATCCAAACACCTTTCTTGCCATCAGTTAATTGCTTTTTATACAAATCCATGCTTATATAGACCCCGCTTTTTTAAGCGGGGTTGTTTTTTCCTGTCGATAATATATCTCATGATAAGGTTCTAACTATTGACTGACTCTAAGCAAAACAAAAATATATTAAAAGTCCTTTTAAGCAGGCGAATGCTGGTCGCGCTGATCATGGGATTTTCATGCGGCCTTCCTCTCCTTTTAACACTGGGTGTTCTCCAGGCATGGATGAAAGATGAAAATATTGATCTTACTCTCATTGGACTTGCCAACCTTGTGCAGATACCCTACACATGGAAATTTATATGGGCTCCTATAGTTGACAGGTACCGCCTTCCGCTCCTGGGGAGAAGGAGAGGCTGGCTATTATTATCACAGGCATGCCTTATGCTGTCACTGATCGGACTAGGCTTTTCAAATCCGGGAAGCAACCTTAGCCTTATGATGGTTACAGCAATGCTGGTAGCTTTCTTCAGTGCCACGCAGGATATTGTTGTTGATGCATACAGAAGAGAAGATTTGCCTGATGAAGAGCTCGGCCTTGGATCCTCTTTCTATATGTCAGGATATAACCTTGGAAGAATGCTTGCCTCAGGCGGTGGTCTGATCATGGCCGATCATATGGCATGGTCATCTGTGTACTCAATAATGGCCATGTGTATGCTGATTGGAATTATTACAACTATATTTACTCCCGAACCGGAAGTAATGGCTGGCACACCTGTTACCCTGAAAGCTGCTGTCGTTGAACCTTTTATTGAGTATTTTAAACGCAATGGTGCATTATGGGTGCTTGCGTTTATTCTGCTATATAAAGTCGGAGATATGATGGCGAGTGCCATAACCATGCCTTTTTACCTGGATATCGGCTTTACCAAAACAGAAATAGGTACAGTGGTAAAAATTTTTGGCCTTTGGGCTATAACAGGCGGTGCTATTATTGGCGGAATTGTGATAGTTAAACTGGGTATAAACAAGAGCTTATGGATATTTGGTTTTTTACAGGCTGTTTCAACTACTGGTTTTGCCCTTCTCGCCAGGGTTGGTCATAATCTGTTTGCACTTTCAGGGGTCATTACCTTTGAAAACCTGTCAATGGGCATGGGTACAGCAGCATTTCTGGCATTTATGGCCTCTATCACCGATAAGAGATTTACTGCCACACAGTACGCACTCCTTTCAAGCCTTATGGCTGTACCACGTGTTATTATTTCAGCGCCAACCGGTTATCTGGCAAAATTATTGGGTTGGGAATATTTTTTTATTTCATGCGCCCTGATAGCTATCCCAGGGATGCTGCTGCTCTTCAAGTTTGCCCCTTGGAATGAAGACAGATAGGGTCTCGATATTAAGACTCCTTTTAATATCCCTTTACCTGATCCATTGT
>CAZSZQ010000060.1:0-17701 GCA_964610475.1 uncultured Desulfatiglans sp. | reverse complement strand
ACTGATAGTATAAATTTCATTCAAATATATATCGGAAAAAAAGAAATTTAAGTAAACTTAAATGGATAGATATGGCAGAATTTGAAAAAACAAGGTGGGCAGACAATGAATTTTCCAGAAAATACAGAGATGGTGCGGATATTTACATCCCCTTCCGCTGGAGGTTTATTGAGATAACAAAGTCGCTCTATTCGTTTATCTTTAAAAATCGCAATGATATCACGGTGCTGGACCTTGGTTGCGGAGACGGTTTTTTCGCTGAAGAACTGTTAAAGAGCTTTTCACCTGTTGCAATTACGCTTTCAGACGGTTCAGCGGATATGCTTCAGGCGGCCAGGAAAAGATTAAATGACAGGCCAGGAATCAAATATATAAGGGCCAGTTTTCAGGATATTATCAATGCAGATAAATTTACCGGAGATTTTGACTTCATATATTCATCATTTGCAATCCATCACCTGTCTTTGTCAGATAAAATGCTCCTCTATGCAAAATGTTACAGCATTTTAAATCCGGAAGGCTGCCTTGTGCACAATGATGTCATAGCCCCTCTTTCCGGCAGGATAGAAACCTGGTATCTCAGGCTCTGGCGAGAGTGGATCGATCAGTATCCTGATAAAGAAGCAAGTGCGGGCATGGAGGTTATCCCTGAGAAGTACAAGGAAAGCCATGACGACTTTCCAGACGCACTTGAAACTCATCTTGATATGTTAAGGAAAACCGGTTTTACGGATGTTGACTGCTTTTTCAAATACGGAATATTTGCACTCTTTGGGGGTTTTAAATTTTATAAAAAGGAAGCTGAAGGATTAAAATGAAGGCAGATTTGCATTTACATACAACCGCATCAGACGGTACATGGACGCCTGAAGTGCTGATCGAAAATATTATTCAAGCAGGGATCACGGTTTTTGCTATCACTGATCACGACACAATTACAAATGTGGAGAGGACAGCAGATATCGTTAAAAATACAGGACTTAGATTTATAAGGGGAGTTGAAGTAAACAGTACAAAAAACGGCCATATATTTCATATCCTTGGCTACAATATTGATCCGGGAAACAGATACATGAAAGAAGTATTGCAATTAAACAGCAATGTCATGGCAGAAAGGGACAAAAGGAGCATACAGATACTTGAACAAATGGGACACCGTGTTTCTCTTAAAGAGTTTCTTTTATATGAAAATATTTCTGAACGCGGGGGATGGAGGGCGCTTAATTATGCCATTGATATGGGTTTATGCCATACCTATAAGGACTTTTTCCTTCTCTTCGGAGAAAAAAGAAACGGCCTGGGTATAGAGGGATGTGCAGACCCTGAAACCACGATATCAGCAATCAAAGCGGCAGGGGGCATCCCAATACTCGCACACCCAGGTTCCCGCCTGTATGGAGACGACCCGAAGGAGCATGTATCTATGGCAATTGAAATGGGTATTGAGGGTATCGAATGCTATCACCCTGAAAACGGCGATGAAATCACGGAATATTGTCTTGATCTGTGCAAAAGAGAAGCCCTGTATATTACCGGCGGGTCTGACTGTCATGGCGCCTTTGTAAAGGAGCGGTGGCTGGGAAAACCGGATATAAGAATGGAGCAGTTGGTTTTGTGGGGTTTTTAGTTTTGTTTAGATGTACCCCAACGAAAAAATTATAAACCCCAAAAATTAAAAATAAAGCTTCCATAAACCCCAAAATTCTAATAAAATAGCCTTGAAAGGATTTTCAATGCCCACTTTTTTGGATGATCTTCCAGAAATTTTTGTATCCAATACCGAAATATCGGCATTGGTTAATCAGGCTGTTAAAACCGGGAAACTCAGGAAACTCGGATCACGCCTTTATACCAAAAATCTGACATCGCCCCCCGAAGAGATTGTAAAAAGAAACTGGTATTTCCTATTGAAGGATTATTATCCAGATGCCCTGATTGCTGACCGAACAGCTATTGAAAATAAACCGGCAACAGACGGGTCTGTTTATATTATCTCCTCTAAAAAAAGGGAGACACCTCTTCCGGGCATTACCTTTAAACCCAGGCAGGGCATTGGTGCATTGGAAACAGATAAGCCTTTTTTAGGAGGATGTTATCTGTCATCTACCGTGAGGGCATATCTGGAAAACATGAGGTTATCACGCAGCAGAAGTGGGGGCATACCACGCACTCTTTCACGCAAGGAGATGGAAGAGCGCCTGGAACAGATTTTAAGACAACGCGGAGAAGAATTTCTTAATACAATCCGGGATGAAGCCAGAGAACTTACTGGCACTCTGGAGGCTAGGGAAGAATTTAAAAAACTTGATGAACTAATCGGATCTTTACTTGGAACACGTGATGTCAAGCTGCAAAGCGATATAGGAAAGGCCCGCAAAATCGGTGCGCCTTATGACCCGACTCGGATTGATAAATTTTTAAAGCTATTCGAAACCCTTCAGGCAAGTGCTCCGGTACAAAGGGGTATGATGGCGCTATCGCCTGAGGCAAAATCAAACCTTGCGTTTTTTGAAGCCTATTTTTCAAACTTCATCGAAGGAACAAAGTTTGAGATTGATGAGGCGGTCGATATTGTTTTTAAAGGCCATATCCCCAATGACCGGCCGGAAGATGCCCATGATGTTTTGGGTACCTTTCGTATTGTATCCGATTATTCCGAGATGGCAAAGCTGCCCGGGGATCCAGATGGATTGAAGCAATTATTAAAATCCAGACACGCGGTTTTAATGCAATTACGCCCTGATAAACAGCCTGGTGTATTTAAGACCAGGATTAATCAGGCAGGTACAACCCTTTTTGTTGCTCCAGATTTGGTTGAAGGAACACTGGAAAAAGGGTTCGAGATTTATCAATCCTTGGAAGCGCCGTTATATCGCGCTATTTTTATGATGTTTCTAGTCAGTGAAGTTCACCCATTTACAGACGGTAATGGCCGGGCGGCACGTATAATGATGAATGCGGAGCTTGTGGCTGCTGGCGAACAAAAAATAATTATTCCTACGGTTTACAGATATAATTATCTGTCTTCTCTTAAAGCTTTAACGCATAACAACCTGCCTGATCCGCTTATTAGAACATTGGATTTTGCACAAAGATACACCTGTAGTCTGAACTGGGATAACTTTGAAGAAGCAACACGGCAGTTGGCAGATACAAATGCCTTTCTTGACCCGAATGAAGCAGAAGAAATGGGAAAACGCCTTAGATTGTATCAGGAAGGATAATCGTTGGATCAGCTTTGTCTTGTGGGAGTTTTAGTTTTAAAGATACCCCAGCGAAAATAAAAATTCATCCATCAGCCTGTAGATCTCTGAACCGTCAACGTTTCCGAAAAAATGGTCTGTCCCTTTAAAGGGGTGGAGTTCACACCGGTTGCCCATTTTTACGGATCTCTCCACATATTCTCTGATGGATTCAAATGGCACGAGATCATCCGCTGTGCCGTGGATGAGGCACATAGGCGGCATCCCGGTCTTAAGATGATGAAATGGTGACAGATCCGAAGGTTTCGCACGTCCCTGAAGCAGAGATGCAAATTCATCAATAATAACCGTATTCAGACATGCGGACTGGTACACAAGGACATCCGGTACAGGGCTTATGCTCATATCATCTTCAGGGTCATCAAACCCTTCAATAGATGCTGCACAGGTTGCCAGGTGTGACCCTGCAGAAATAGCGCCTGCAACTACCTTTTTAGGATCAATATTCAGTTCCCTGGCATTTTTCCTTGTCCATCGTATGGCGGATTTCACATCCATAAGAGCATCAACAGGAGAAGCCCCCCCGATTGAAGAGAGCCGGTACTGAAAGGATATTGCAGACATTCCCTTTGATGCATAATGCCTGCATATGTCATAACCCCACTGGGGTTCGCCCATTGACCAGCCTCCCGGATGAAAAAAAACAAACCCGGGATGCGGGCCTGAATTATTACCGGCTCCGGGTCTAAAAATATGTGCGGACAGGTCTTTTCCTGTCTTCTGTTTATATGCTATTATTTTATCCGGCATGTTCATTGAAGATGCCGGTTCTTTTGATGTATCTGTCATAAAATGCCCCTCTGTCTATCTTTCTGTTATCACATCTTCTATTGTAAACATACCTATATTACTCATGATCCCGAAAAAATCCCCTGCATCTCCGTTTCCAATTGTAAGGGTGATGTGACCCGCATCAAAGCCGTTTCTTATATCCTTCAGGGCGGCATCAAGACCTACCCACTTATCGCCTATATATGCCTCTGTCCAGGCATGGCCTGCAAAAAGAGAGTCCTCTGCATATACAATCCCCATTACCACCCTTGCAGGTATGCCTGCTGCGCGGCATAACGCGGCTGTAAGCACTGCATGCTCAGTACAGTCTCCCTGCCGGCTTTTTACAACTTCAAGGGCGCTCGCATATCCCACTGACAGATCTTTTTTGTCTATATAGCCGCTTACAAACGCTTCAATAGCATATGCTGCTTCAAGGGCGCTCTTTTTACGATTTGTACATTTTTTTGCCAGTGCAGTAATATCAGGGTGCTCGACCTGCAGGTATTGTGTGCCTTCAAGAGACTTTAGGATTTCCGGGTTTTTACCTGTATAGGGATATGTTGCATCCATTTTTCCCTTAACCGGTTTAACAGTAAGCCGGATACTTCCATCAGGCATCACTGTGATCTTCTGATTGTCAGTTTCGGGGAATATCAAGTGCATGTTTACTTTTTTAGGTTTTAGTATGTAGGTTATCTCTTTGGCTATACCAATGCCCTTGATTACCCCGGGGCTCCTTACCACCATCGCTTCAACCAGTTCGGCAGCCTCCAGTTTGCTCATGGCAAAGGATTCGGAACAGGCTATCATTTCAACATTCATGCCTGCAAGCGGCATGATCATCTTTTGTGAATTATAATCTTCATCCACATAGTAAGTAAATGCCAGATTTCCTGATCCGGCAGCAGAGTACTCTCCCTTTATTTCGACCAGTTCAATAACACGGCCAAGAAGGTCAACCTGTTTTTTTTCCCCTACCGTAAAAGACATATGCATGGCTATCATGTTTGCCGGACTGAATACATCGGCTGAATAGCTTGTTCCAAAGCCAAGCCCATGTTTTTTAAAAATTTTGAGAAGCCCTTCGGTCATAACAGCACCCTTTGGATAATCCTGGTTGAGCTCAGTAGTGTTTCCGGCATTAGTGACCCTGATCTTCATTTTGCCGTCAGGGTCTATCCTGCCATCAACCAACATCTCCATAGTCGCTACCTTCTGGCTTGCCTTGAAGCCAAGGGGCTGACCCTCCATTGTTTCTATTGCCGTTTCGGTAATATCCAGTTTTATGGGGGTGCCCATGCGCTCCAGCTCAAGCAGGATATTGTCTGTGCTTATTACCCTGTTCCCCTCAACCTGACGGGACTGGACTGCATAACCGCAGCGGCTGCCGTTCAGATAAAGGGCATAATATGCGGTTTCCGTCTCCTTTGCAGAGAGAGATATATCAAAAATGAACATTGAAAAAGCAAGAATAAACAGTATTTTTTTCATGGATGAAGCTCTCCTTTGATTAATCATTAATATAAACTCACTACATTTTTATTTTTAAAGGGGCGGTAAAGAGGATCCCCGATCAGTACCATCTGCCATGACCAGAATGGCATGGACAGGGCATAACACTCTGCGAGAGTCCAGTATCCGTCCGTAAGAAACTTGAAAAAAAGTTCCGGTAAAGGAAATGCCTCCACATAAGGTTCATTTACAGGGCCTAATGTAGCCGCTATTCCTTCCTCAAGCATCCTCTTGCACCAGACCTGACTTCCAGGATTTTTTAGTGTGGCGCATTCACCGCTTGCTATATGATACCCTACAGATCCCTTTGTCCATGAAAAAGAATTCACGTATTTACCGAGGCTGTACCAGCCGCAATAGAGGGCAGCGTCAGGGCATTCTCCCTCTTTAAATAATTCGTTTTCCATATTGAGCTTTACCGGCATTAGTCCCGTTTCTTGAATCAGGTCTGATGCAAGATGGAGGGAATTGTCATATAGCCTATAACCTGTTTTCTGATCCCCTGATTTATCTCTTTTCCATCTGGCATCAAGGTATGTAGTGCCTGTAAGCCCCGATTTTTCAGCAGCGATACTGTCATCTATTACCCTTACTACTGTTTCAGGAGTTGGTCCGTCCAGACGTGATACCATAAGCACATGAGCCCGCTTTGCCTCATATTGCTGGCCGAAACCAACATAAAATGGATTGGGCTGCCATCCTGAAAGGTCATATCCCCCATTAAAGATCAGGGCAAGCTCCGAATCAAGGGATGCATTTTTTGTTCTTATTCCTGTTTCTTTATTATCAGGATGATTGAATTTCAGGGGCATACCGTATATTAAAAGGATGCACCTGATTTTATCCCTGATTTTATTTTTTGTGATAAAATTCCTTACCGGAGTTTCAACTTTATCCTGATACTCCTGAAAGCTGCATGATTCACTGTTTCCAATTTTCAGTTTGAGTATATTTTTACCGGGAATATTCCTCTTATTCATATAGTATTGAGCGAGTTTAAGGCCCTCCTTAGCCCTGGTGTTTACAAGTACAAGTACTTCCTCAGGCTCAAGGGAAAAAGAAGGAACCGGGCTCTTTAATATGAAAAAGAGCGAGAAACACATGAAAAACCATTTTTTAATATTATGGCAATACAAGTAATTTTCTCTGATTATGAATCCGTGCTCTGGACAAATTTAAAGGTATCAGGGCATTCTATAGACCATGGAATTGATATTCATCCCTGCACCTACGGAAGTAAAAACTATAATATCGCCGGATTCAAGCCTGTGATCCTCAAGTTTTCCCTTCTGTATAAGATCGAATAATGTTGGGATCGTCGCAACCGAGCTGTTGCCAAGCCATGATATAGTCATTGGCATTATATCTTCAGGCACATCATTCAGTTTATAAAGCTTGAATAAATTCTTGATTATGCCCCTGTCCATTTTTTCGTTGGCCTGGTGAATAAGCACCTTTTTGACATCGGTAATAGAAAGTCCGGCCTTGTCCAGGCTCTGTTTTACAACGTGTGGAGTATATCTTAAGGCATATTTAAAGACCTGATGTCCCTGCATTTTAAGATAAATCTTATTGTCCGGCATATCAGGATTAAATGATCTTGCATTAATTATAAGGTGTGCCTCATTTTTTGTATCACTCCTTGTAACATGAGAAAGTATTCCGCTGTTCTCATCGGTCGGTTCAACAATTACCGCCCCTGCGCCGTCTGCAAAAATCATACTGTCCATATCATGCGGATCTGTTACGCGTGAGAGCGTTTCAGTGCCGATCACCATAATCTTTTTTACTTCTCCTGATTTAATATAGTAATCGGCAATGGTCATCCCATGGACCCAGCCCGGACAGCCAAATGGAATATCGAAGGCTACTGTATAGGGATTCTTAATGCCAAGATTATATTTTACCCTTGCAGCAATTGATGGACAGATATCCAGACATACTGTTCCGGCCTTTATGTCACCATAGTTATGGGCAACAATGATAAAATCAAGATCCTCTCCGTCATCACCGTTGAGCGCTTCCTTTGCAGCCATATATGCGATATCGGAATTCACCAGATCATCAGTGATCCAGCGTCTTTCCCTGATACCGGTAATATCCTGAAATGTCGCAATAATATCCTTGTTAGGCTTTGTCTGTTTTTCGTTGCTGCCGGTATAGAATTCATAATTTAAAAAATATGAATTTTCTATTCTACGTGTAGGGATATAACATCCGGTGCCTGTAATAATAGTGTTTGGCATAAAACTTTCCTTAAATTTATTATAGAGAAAAATCCTGATAACAAAGATTTTAGTTTAGTGTTTTTTTAATAATATCAACTATATTTCCCGTTTACATTTTTATCTCTGCCTGTTCTTTCAAATATTCATTATTTTCCCATTTTTAGGATATTTAAAAGAATGGTTATTCTCATATCACTTTTTGTTATCCTGATCAATTCAAAATCAGGTTAATGGTTTTCCCCTTTTATCTTGACCATGGTTATAATCTTACCTATATTAAACAGCTTAAGGGAAATGAACTTTAAAATATATTTATTTATCCTCCGGGCATTGCCTGTGCAGGACAGAATAAAGCTACCGTTTCAATCGGAAAAAATAAGGAGGATTTTATGGGAAAAGTAGCAATTATCGGAGTCGGTCAGAGCGCTTTTGTACGCGGATATCCCGGATCAATCAGGGAACTGGCCTTTGAAGGCTTTAAAGAAGCCATGAAGGATGCTCAGATAGCAACAACTGATATTGATGCTTCAGTAATATGTTCCGCGCCTGAATATGACAAGCAGAGATCACCGGCCGGTGTTGTAGCGGAATATCTGGGTCTGACACCCCAACCGACATTTTATGTGGAAACACTCTGTTCATCCAGCAGTACAGGTCTGAAACTGGCCTATTCACTTGTGGCATCGGGCCTTCATGATGTTGTTCTGGTGCTTGGTTTTCAGAAGATGTCAGAGATATCATCAGCAGAATCCCAGGAGAGGATGGGCAGAGGCGCGGATATCCAGTGGGAAAGCCCCTTTGGGACAATGATGCCTGCATACTATGCAACCTATGCCAGGGGTCATTTTGAAAAATACGGGACCACGCCCGATGACCTTGCTCTCATCAGGGTTAAGGCAGCCACTTATGGTCAGATAAATGAAAAGGCTGTTTACAGAAAACCTGTTACATTTGAGATGTTCAGTGATCCTGAAAACACCATGTCAGGGCCTGTGGCCAGCCCCTTAAGAGTCGGAGACTGTTGTGCCAATGCAGACGGCAGTTCATGTCTTATTGTGGCCAATGAAGAAAAGGCAAAACTTTTTTCTAAAAAACCGATATGGATCAAGGGAATCGGCGCTGCTTCAACCGCAGTTAACCTGGCTAACAGGGATCTGTTTTCAGGTCTTACCGTTGGTATTGAGGCGGGTAGACAGGCATATAAGATGGCTGGTATTACACCCAAGCACATCAATGTTGCAGAAGTCCATGACTGCTTCACAATAGCTGAAATGATGGCTTATGAAAACCTGGGCTTTGCGAAGCCTGGAGAAGGCAAGGATCTCATCAGGTCAAAGGAAACCTATAAGGAAGGGCATATTCCTGTTAATGTTGACGGCGGTCTTTTATCAAAAGGTCATCCGATCGGCGCCACAGGCGGATCCCAGGTAAGGACAATTGTACTGCAGTTAAGGGGCGAAGCCGGTGCAATGCAGGTAAAAAACCCTCAATTCGGCCTGATTCATAACATAGGCGGCGTTGGCCTTTACGGCAATGTTACAATACTGGGGAGGGATTAACATGGCAAAAAAAGATATTGATGTACGGTTCAGCAAATTTGGTACAGTGACATTCACGGCTACCTCCAAGGTTAATGATTTTATAGACAAGCTTGAATCGGGAAAGGTAGCAGGAACCCGGTGCAAAGACTGTGGAACTAAATATTTTCCACCAAGGGCTGATTGCTATAAATGCCTTACCAGCAATATGGACTGGTTTGATGTGGACGGAACGGGAAAACTCGTTACATACAGCAAACTCGAATACGCTCCTATCGGTTTTGAAAATGACCTTCCATACTGTATTGCAGTGGTTGATTTCGGTGAATACCAGGTGTTCGGAAGAATCAGTAACGATCTCACTGATAACGATATAAAGGCGGGAATGTCTCTCAAGGCCGTTGTGAACAAGCTTCCAAACGGTCAGATAAATTACGTTTTTCAGAAGGCATAGCCCTCTTTTGTAGAGACAAGGCATGCCTTGTCTCTACAGTATTTTTAAGGCTCTATGTAAAGCCAGCAACCTACTGACAGAACGGTTTTCGAAAAGATATGCAATGGAACATGATTTGACCCATATTTTGGATCATCCCGGGTGGCTGGAAATAACAATAGATATAGATCCATCTGCCCGGGAGGCGGTAAGCGCCTTTCTTATGGATATGGGTTGTGATGGCGTTGTATCCGAAGACTTTGAAAATGCATTTATGAAGGCCTATCTGCCTCATGAAAATAATCCTGATACCATCAAGAAAAAGTTTGAAACATTTTTCTATGATCTGAAGGAAATCTTCCCTGATATTTCTACGCCTGTCCTGGAAATAAAGGAGATAGCTGATCAGGACTGGAGTACAAGCTGGCGCAACTTTTTTTATCTGGAAAAAATCACAGATAACCTCATGATACTTCCGGCCTGGGAGCCAATGCCCTATCCGGTTGAAGGGCATATTATAAGGATAGATCCGGGCACTGCCTTTGGCACCGGAAAGCATGAAACCACCAGGATGTGCCTTGCGGCCCTTGAAGAAAATGTGCCTGAAAAGCCATGGGTAATGCTTGATGTTGGCACAGGCAGCGGAATACTTGCGGTATACGGTGCAATGCTTGGGGCAGGAGAAGTTACAGCTATTGATATTGATCCGGAAGCTGTAATCTGGGCTGAAAAAAATATACAGCTTAATGAAATTCCAATTGAGATAGATATATCGACTACCCCCCTTGAAATAATAGACCGGAAATATGATATTATAACCGCTAACCTCATAATGAATACAATTCTTGAACTTAACCCGATTTTCCCAAAGGTGCTTTCGCCAAATGGCATGCTTATCCTTTCCGGCATACTGAACGAACAGAGAGAGAGGATTGAAGAAAACCTTTCACGGTACGGCCTTAGAAAAACAGGTGAAATGCTGATGGGTGAATGGGCCTGTATGCTTGTAAAGGCCTGTTAAAGCCAGGTTACCTTTTGATAAGGAGGAAAGAAGAAAGCGCTGGTCCTGCATAACATAAATCAGCTTTCAATTGATATTGAAATCAATGAAGATCTGGGTCATGAAGATGTCAGAATTGGATATGGAGTCATACGCTGTCTTTCCTTAATCCTTCACGGTAGTAAACCCTTTCACCTTCATTACAGCATCATCTGTCTCAGAAAGCGATACATATACTTTATGCCCTGTATCTGTTGCCAGATACGGAATGGATGCAGCCATTAAAAAAGGAAAGATCAGCCTCAGATCATCACTTGCACCGGTACTTGTGATGGTGGTTTTCCACAATTGAAGCTCTTTTTTTTCTTTTTGTATTTTTTCATTATCATAAGCAGTGATAACTGCAAAACGGTTATATGCAGTTCTTGAACCTATATAAGTGTTGTAACCTGTAATACCGTATGACGGTGAATATGTTACAAAACTCTTATATTTTGTTTCACCGGTATCTGTGGTTTCAGTGATAACATGGGTATTTGGATAAAAATACCCTGTAAATCCCCAATCCGGTGTACTGTAGGCATATTGATATGTCTGGGGATCGCCAATTCCATATAATAGATAAATAACTAATCCTGCTTCCTCTTTTAATTCTGTATAGATATACCCCTTTTGCTCCAGGACACGTTTCAGATACCCCGCATATTCCTGAAACTGAAGATCTGCCTCTGTTACTCCGTTATTGCCCGGCAGCAGAAAGTATGTCTTTTTTACTGATTGGTCCGGTAATGCAATAGAATCAACCGCAACATAAAACTTTGACTTGCCGAAATTGGTAAGGGTAGAGCACCCGCTCAATAAAATTATACAAAATAATGAAAACACCTTAATATGCTTCATGATACCCCCCTGAAATTTTATAACTGTTACTTGTTTATATTATTCTATTTCAAGCTCTTAAGCAATATCTCTATATAATCAACCTTGACTCCAATAGAAGGCGATATATTTTAACAATTATTTAACATGATATTTTATAAATATCATAAAAAAAGCATTCCGGGTGTTTATTTGGCAAAAAAAATTTTTCAACATAACTATATAACAGGAGGAAGTTATGAATAGATCAACATGCATACACAGATTTGTCTTGATTTCTGTTGCGTTTATTCTTGTAATCGGGATCTCCTTGTTTGTTTACGGAGGCACAGAAGAAGGAATAAATTCCTATAGCATTGGTGAGTTTGAAAAAGCGGGAACCCTCTTTAAGGAGGCTTTAAAACATGACCCCTCTGATGTTCATGCCGGTTACTATCTGGGGTTATCTCTTATTATGCAGAAAAAGTACGGGGAGGCGCTGGGTATTTTCCAGGATTTGAAGGGCACCATAAAGAATAAGACTGACATGAATGATGCCGGATTTCCCACTAAAGGCCAGGTAGAGATAGCTTTATCCCGCGCCTATATTGGTCTTAAGCAATACCCTGAAGTCATGGAAAGGCTGAAAGAGGCAGAAAAGACGAACGCTGATCCAGTAGACATCCATACCTATAAGGGCGCCTATTATCTGGAAATAAACGAGATCTCAAAGGCACAGGAAGAACTGGATATGGCGCTCAAGATGAATACTCAGAATGCCTATACCTTTTATTATGCAGGGATTTTATATCTCCGTTCCGGCGATCCGAAAAAGGCGGTTGAACTGTTAAAGGTGTTTTTAGAATTGGCACCTTATGCCCCTGAAGCGGTAAATGTAAAGTTTTTAGTAGATACATTATGCTGACAAGTTAAACCCGGGAAAAAAAGACAGGTAATTTATGATATACCGGCCCCGGATTACTTTTTTATGGTGAGAGGAAATGTAGATTTATACCCATCGTCAAAGAGTAAAAGGTAAGTCCGTGAATAAAAAAAATGAAATTTTTCAATTCATTGGTATACATTGGGAAACTAGGACTAAAACCTGTATATAGTATTAGATAAATAATAAGGCATACAAAATATAGGAATTTTACCTTTATTTACGATAGTAAAATATAAATTTTGCATCCTTTTTAGGCCTTTATGAAATTCTTTGCCTATCTAAAACATTGACATTATTGATATAATGCACTAAATAATCCTATCATTCTAATGCGATTTCTGTGATAGGAATTAACAAGCTCTAATATTCACATTCCAGGACTTGCAGGTGTTGACAAGTAGTCACGGATGTTATAGGAAAAGCTTGTTTACTGTACGTAAATTCAATTAGTTAAGTTAAGGAGAAATTTATGATATTGATTGGAGAAAAAATCAATGGCTCCATACCTTCAGTAAAAAAGGCCATTGAGGAAAAGGATGCGGAAAAAATTAAGCACCTTGCAAAAATTCAGGCTGCCGCAGGCGCTTCTTTTATTGATTGCTGTGCATCTGTTGAAGAGGCCAGAGAAGTAGAAACGCTTAAATGGATGATCGAAAATATACAGGAAGCAACCGATGTCCCTATCTGTGTAGACAGCCCAAGTGCCAAGGTTTGCGCAGAGGCATTGAAGTACTGCAAAAAACCTGGTTTGGTTAACTCGGTTTCTATGGAAGGGAAGAAAATAGAGACTGTCTTTCCTGTCATAGCAGATACAGGATGGTCATGTGTCGCACTTCTGTGTGATGACAGCGGCATCCCTGACAAGAAGAAGAGGATTGATGTTTTTGAAAGGCTTATGAAAAAGGCGGATGAATACAAAATCGAGCCCTCAAGACTCTTCATTGATCCATTAGTAGTTACCTGTTCAACCGATACAACCGCATTAACCGCATTTGCGGAAGTAACAAGAAAAGTAAAGGAAATGTACCCGGCAATACATGTCACCAGCGGATTAAGCAATATCTCTTTCGGTCTGCCAGCAAGAAAATATATAAACCAGGCATTTCTTATACTGGCAATGAACGCCGGAATGGACAGCGCAATTCTTGACCCGACCAACAAGGATATGCTGGGTCTGCTTTACGCAACAGAGATATTGCTGGAAAAGGATGAGTTCTGTCTGGAATTTATCAATGCTTACAGAGAAGAATTGTTCGGCACAAAAAAACTATAAAATAAAAGGGAGGCATTAAATGTCTAAATTAGCAGAAGTAAAAGAACTAACTGAAAAGGGAAAACAAAAATTGATAGCTGAAGCGGTAAAGGGTGCACTGGCAGAAGGGAATGAGGCAACCTTGATTCTTGATACTATGATTGACGCAATGGCTATCGTAGGTGACAAATTCAAAAGATCAGAGATATTTGTTCCTGAAATGCTTATGGCAGCACATACAATGAAAAAGGGCGTTGAGGTATTACAGCCGCTGCTTGCCAGCCAGGCTTCCGTATCTCTCGGAACATGTATAATCGGTACAGTAAGCGGGGACCTTCATGATATAGGTAAAAACCTCGTATCACTGATGATCGAGTCTGCAGGTTTCAAGGTAATAGACCTTGGTGTTGACGTATCAACAGACAAATTTATAGAAGCTATCAATGCATGCGCAGATTGCAAGGTTGTAGCATTGTCATGTCTTCTTACAACAACCATGCCTGCCCTTAGCGAGTCTGTAAAGGGTCTCATTGATGCAGGCCTTAAGGAAAAGGTAAAGATTATAGTTGGCGGCGCTCCTATTACACAGGATTATGCCAATGAAATCGGTGCTCACGGCTATGCAGAGGATGCAGCATCCGCAGCAGAGCTGGCAAAAAGTATTATTGCCTAATCAATAAAATTTTATAAAAAATCTGTCCCGATATTTTATACGGGACAGATTTTTTTTACGCCTTTATTTATCTTATCCTTCCCTGCGAAAAAGAACTGATACTGTTCTTATATTAAGGAGACTCCCCATGGTTAAAATCCCCTTTTCTGAAGATGAACTGAAGATTGTTGGAGAGATCCCCGGTTTTTTCCCGGGGATGCCCGGAACCCCGATTTATAATTTTCCTGTCACACCCAGAGAAGCCTATGTAAGTCTTATCAAAAGAGAGCCTGTCTGGCAGACTACCTTTTTAGAAACCAAGTTTTTTAATCCCAGCGTGATCCCTGATAACATTGCCCGTGCATTTGTATTTGAGGCAACTCCGCTTGAAAGGGAAAGATTCGGTGGAAAAGACATGTTTGGTATTGAATGGGAATATGTAGAGGTTGCCAAGGGATCAATGGTAAAACCGGGTTCACCGCTTTTAAGTAATGCGAATGAATGGGAGGAAAAGATTGTTTTTCCTGACGTAGAGAGCTGGGACTGGGAAGGTTCTGCAAGAATCAATGAAAAATATCTGGACCATAATTATGCGTTAACACCGAATATCATGACAGGGTACTATGAAAGGCTTATTTCCTTTATGGACTTTGACAAGGCTATAATGGCACTTATTGATGAGGACCAGAAGGAGGCTGTAAAGGCCCTGTTTGAAAAACTAACCGATGTATATATCAAAATTGTTGATAACCTTTATGAATATCTAAAGGTAGATGTTATATCCGTTCATGATGACTGGGGTTCTCAGAGGGCTCCCTTTTTCTCGCCTGATACGACAATGGAAATGATCGTACCTGCAATGAAAAGGCTTACGGATCATATACATTCAAAGGGGTTAATAGCCGACCTTCACAGCTGCGGTCACATGGAAATGCTGGTGCCATCGATCATCGCAGCCGGATGGGATTCCTGGAATCCACAGGCAATGAATGATACACACATGATTTATGATAGATATGGTGATGAGCTTATAGTGGGCGTTATCCCTCATCCTCTTGCACCAGAGGCATCCGAGAAGGAGCAAAGGGAAGCGGCAGAAAAATTTGCTGATAAATTCTGTAATCCGGATAAACCTGCAACTATCAATATGTATGGCATGATGTCGGTTACACCTGTTTTCAGGGAAGAGCTCTACAGACGTTCCCGCATAAAATTCGGCGGTTAATTGGTTTAATATTTAATGCAACAATTTATAAGAGGAAATAACATGAATAGAATCCCGTTTTCTGAAGATGAATTGAAAAAAACAGGTGAATACCCTGCGCCATTTCCAGGTATTCCGCCCCTTCCCAGATACAATACACCCATATCACCTGCTGAAAACTATGACATGATAATCAGGGGTGAAAGACCTTTCTGGCTCCCCAGCATGAGTGATATAAATATGGTTATGGGAGGCTTTCTTCCTGATAACGAGGCTCGTCTCAAAGGCGGAAAGGATTTTTTTGGCCTTGAGTGGGTTTTTGTCCCTGTGGCCGGCGGGGCTACACGTAAACCCGGCGCGCCATATATCACTGACATGAACACATGGAAAAAGAAGCTCCAATTTCCTGACCTGGATAAATACCAGTGGGATACATTAAAAGAGAACATCAGGCCTGATGACAACCGTGCCTCCTTTGTAACCATCTTGAACGGTATTTTTGAAAGGCTCATCTCATTCATGGATTTTGACGGCGCTGCCATGGCGCTTATTGATGAAGACCAGGAAGAAGCAATTCTGGAGTTCTTTGATGTGCAGGCCGATTTTTATATAAGGCTTGTTGATAAATATGTTGAATACGGCAATCCAAAGATAATATCCTTTCATGATGACTGGGGTTCACAGCGCGCACCGTTCTTTTCCCCGGCCACAGTAAGAAAAATGATACTTCCCTCGCTTAAAAAGGTGCTATTCCATATCCGGAAAAGGGGGGCGTTTGTTGATATGCACTCCTGCGGAAAGACCGAGATGCTGGCCCCTTTATACATCGAGGCTGGTGTTCAGTCATGGACCCCCCAGCCAATGAATGACCACAAGATGCTCTATGACAATTACGGTGACAAGCTTCTTTTGGGTATAGCACCCCCGTATATTGCTCCTGAGGCATCTGAAGAAGAACTCTACGCAGGGCTTAAGGACTTTATAGATTATTACTGCAGGCCAGGCAAGCCGCCTGTTGCCATGTTTGCAATGTCAAGGGAGAAAAAATTCCATCCGAAGTTAAGTGAGGCTATATATAAGCTGAGCAGGATAGCGTTGAATAGAATGTAACATTAGTATACGTCATTACCGCGTATGCGGAAATCCATTTAAAGTTTGAAAACGAAAGCAAATGGATGCCCGTTTACACGGGCATGAAGGTGTGTTAAGCTTTTTTCGCTAATGTATTGAAACATGGTTTAAATTTTATTTTGGACACTAATGGTTTCTGGTTTTGTTTTATAAGATGGAACGATAAACTGAAACTTTATTTTCATTGGTTATGTGAGTGAGATACACATGATCGCTAATCTAGAATCTAGAAGAATCAAAAATCATCTCATCAATGGGTTAGGTAGACAAAGGAAGTCTTTGGGTACTTGAAACAACTTCAGATGATATTCAAAAACTCAAAATCACTGATGCAATATATATTAGTTTACATGTGATTTACCAAAATACTATCATATTTTTCCCGAATTAACGATCATAATAATTGGGGCTGTTTTTTGAGTTTTACCAAATTAAAATGGTCATTTGGAGAAGAAAAGGGATAAATGTACTTATTCAAATTTATTACCAAACTATTGGGTAATAGGGGACATTCCCCCTTTTATTCTTCTTTTTTTTGTTATGCATATCTCCCGATACCTTAAAAAACACACCTCTGCCGGGAATCCAGGGCACAGGATACTTTTTTCAAACTGGCAGCTTACAAAGATTGAAGTAAGTGAAGAGACATTAGGGGCTATTGAACGCGGTGATATCTCGCCTGAAAATGAAAAGCTGCTTGCCAGTCTGGGGATGCTTGTCCCTGACAGGGAAGAGGAAAAGAGGTATGTTCTTACCCTTTTTGACCGGATCAACAAACAGAGCCCTGGCATGGATTTTATTGTAGTCCTTAATCTGGATTGCAACTTCGCCTGCAAGTACTGCTTTGAAGGTGAGTTTAACCCAGATTTTGCAGTAACCATCTACTGCGGCCTGAAAAACCTTGCTGCAA
>CAZSZQ010000059.1:0-18055 GCA_964610475.1 uncultured Desulfatiglans sp. | reverse complement strand
TATGCCCTGTTTGGTGTTGATGCCCGTGACTTTGTAGGCAATATCGAGCGTTTTATTACCATAGGCGAAAAGAAGGGTGAGGTAACAGTAACCTTTGTGGCTTACGATGGTGAGACATATAAGGTTTCACGGAGCGTTGGTGCTGGTTCAAAATGGCTCCTTTACAAAGATATGGGCGGCTCTTTTGAGGTTGAGGAGCATGCAGGGTTTGATGAGACAGAAGCGCGCATAAAGGGGCTTTTGGGATTAGATAGCGGACGCTCCCTTGCAGATCAGTACAAGCTTGTCATTGGCCCGTTTCAGAATGAGTTTCTGGGGCCGTTTATTATAAAGCAGCCAACAAGGCGTCAGGAGTCATTTGACGAAATACTTGGTATAGATGCCTGGCGCAAGACCTACAAGGGCACCGGCACCATGCTTAAAACAGTCAGCAGCAGGATAGAGGTTCTTAAAGCAGAGATAGAGGGCAAGCAGGAACAGATTGCGGTTTTGCCCGATAAGAAAAAAGAACTGAAAGAGTTACTTGCCGGTATCGAAGCCGAACAGAAAATACTCTCAGAAAATCAAAAGAATTTATCCGAAACAGATAAACAACTTGGAAACCTGGATAAGCAGGAAAAAGAAGCTATTACAATGAAATCTGATATCCAAGACTTAAATAACCGTATCAATCTTGGAAAAGAAAAGATAACCGACCAGGAAAAGCGTGTTAAAGAAGCCGAAAAGGCATCTGAACTCATGGAAAAAAGCAGGGCAGGCAAAGAGATATTTGAGAAGGCAGAGGCTCAACTGAAAGTGTTCCGGGAACAGGAAAAACAGAGGCGAGAGATAGAAAAAGATATAAACGGGCTGGAAAAAGAAAGTTCGGCTCTTAAGCAGAAAATAGAACACGAAAACAGGGAAGTTGAGAAAACCGGGAAAGAGCTGGCGGAAGAAGAAAGCCGGCTGAAAATAGAACAAAAAGATCTGGCTGTTGATAAAAACCTGGAGAATGCAGCAACCCGATTACCGGGGTTAAAAAAGGAAGAAGAAAAACTACACCTATTAAAAGGTTCTTTAAAGGGGAAACTTGAGGGATTAAAGGAAGGAAAGGAAAAACTTGCTGAAGGGATATGTCCCTTTTTTAAGGAAGAGTGCCAGAATATTATAGGCAAGGCTCCTAAGGATGTTTTTAGCAGTAGAGTTAATGACCTGGATAAAGAAAATCTGGATATTGATAAAAGGTTGGAAGAATTGGGCAGGGAGATAAAGGCTGCTGAAAATGCGATGAAGCAGCTTGATGCTATTAAATTAAAAACTCAGGGAGTTGAAAGGCAATTAAAAAACCTCTCCAAAAAGCAGGAAGATAATAATAAACGTAAGTTGGACATAGATAAAATACGAAAAACCCTTGAGGAAGCAGAGAAGAAAACCAGGGCAAGAAAAACCGATCTTGAGAAATACAACAGGCTTGACACAGAAATAACCAATACTGAAAAAATAAAAACAGAAAACCAGGCATCAAGAGATATATTTTTCACCAATGAAAAAGATGCAAAAGAGCTTTCTAACAGACGTGATTCATTATCCAAAATGTTAAAATTGATGGCAGATTTAACAAGGGAACTCGATGTCATGCAGAAGGCATATACAAAGCTGGAAAAGGAATATGATCAGAAAAAACATGCAGAGGTTCGCATTGTAAAAGAAAAACTGGTTGGAGATACTGCTGCCATTAAGCAGAAAATTGAATCTATGAGCAAAGATAAACTTCGTCTTGAAGAAGAGATTAAAAAAATGGAGCAGATCAAAAAGGAGATCAATGACCGTCTTTCTCAAAGGAAAAGACTGGAACAAAAGGAGGAGCTGGTAAAATTCCTCAGAAATAAGATCTTCAATAACGTATCGGCACAGCTTTCGGAGCGGTTCAGGGAAGAGATAAGCCTGAGGGCTGATATTATCTATCGCAACATAGCAGAGACAGATGAAGAGCTGTTCTGGGGCGACAAATACCAGATAGTACTCCGGGACATGCAGGATGGAGAGATAAGGGAGCGGACCGATGATCAGCTTTCCGGCGGGCAGATAATGAGCGCCGTGGTAGCATTGCGGCTTGCACTGTTACAGACTACAGGCGCAAGGGTGGCCTTTTTTGATGAACCCACCTCAAATCTTGATGCAGCGAGAAGGGCAAACCTGGCCCATGCCTTCAGGGCAATAGATATCGGTCAGGAAGAGGTGACTGAGCACTGGTATGATCAGCTCTTTCTCATAAGCCATGATGTGAACTTTACGGAGATTACCGACCAGATAATATCGCTTGAATGATAAAAACTCTGACAATTCATTTTATTAAAACAAATGATCTTCTCTGAGGCCTCTGTGAAACATACACATACTAAGCCCTATTTTTTACAGATTTTAGCCTGAAAAGAAATAATACCGCTGCTAACAGTATAATCAATGCAATCAGCTGTGTCGTGGTAAGGTTATCGGTCAGAATGATGCCCCTTGAATCGCCCCTGAATCTTTCAAGGAAAAGTCTTGCAGCACTGTGTAAAATCAGAAACCACAACAGCACCTGCCCCTCAAATTTCTTTTTCGAATAGAGCACGATGAGTATAATAAAAATGATCAGGCTGCTTAATGAGGAATAAAGCTGGGTTGGATGCAGAAGTATATTAAGCGGGGCAATACTTTTTGGATCCGTAAAAATTACCGCCCATGGCTGGTCACAAGATTTGCCATAACAGCACCCGGCAAAAAAGCAGCCTATACGCCCAATTGCCTCGCCTATAGCGGCTGCGGGCGCCCACAAGTCACCTGTTGTCCAGATGTTATATTTGTGTTTTCTTGTATATAAAATAAACACGATTATTACAGTAACGAGCCCCCCTGAAAAGACAAGCCCCCCCTGCCAGAGTTTAAATATATCAAGAGGATTTGAAAGGAAATCTGAGAAGTTGATAATAATGAATAATACTCTTGAACCTATCAGGCCGCTTAAGATTATTACAAAGCCCATATCAAGGATATTATTTGAAGTGAGTCCTGCAGATTTTCCGAGCCTGATTGCAGTGATTATTCCCGCAATAAACCCAAGGGCAACAAAAAATCCGTAGGTATGCAGGGTCAGTGGGCCTATACTAAAAAGATCAGGATGCATATAAAAATACCTTGGAAAATTTTTATTTTTTATCAGGGTTTATAATAAACAAAAGGCATACAGCCACCCAGATAGTCCCAACCGAAATAGATGCATCAGCGATATTAAATGCCGGCCAATGGTATGTTCCTATCTGCACATCCAGGAAATCGATTACTTCACCTATTCGCAGGCGGTCAATCAGGTTGCCTGATGCCCCTCCAGTGATCATGGCCAGCCCTGGTACCATTGGTTTCTCATACCCCTTAAGCCTGAAAAACCAGAATATGATAATAATGACAGCAAAAATTGAAGCACAAGTCAAAAAATAAAAAGCAGGGCCAGGTTCATGGGTATTTAAAAACCCGAATGCCATGCCGCGGTTTCTCGTGTTCACTATATTGAAGAAGCCTGAGAGAACAGGGACAGTGGTATACAGTTCAAGCTTTGCCGCTACAAGGTATTTGCTTACCTGGTCGAAAAAAGCTGTCAGAATTATTATAGCCCAGAACAGCCATTGTTTTTTTCTCACTATCAGGCTACCCCCATTTGTTTCAGGGCACTATAGCATCTTTCACAAATACCCGGATGGTCAGGATACCTTCCTATAGTAGGATCATGTACCCAGCATCTTTCGCATTTCGAATCAGAGGATGGTTCAACCTTTATTTTTAAACCCTGTATCTCTTCGCTTGAATAGGATTCATCAAAACCGAGACGGGAGGTTTTTGCTTCGGAGACTATAAAAATTGCTGCCAGGTCGTTCATATAGGGCACAAGAAATTTGCCAAGGTCATCGGGCAGCTCAAGCGTTACTGTGGCATCAAGCGAGTGCCCTATCAGCTTATCTTTTCTCGATAGTTCCAAGGCTTTGGTGACCTCTTTTCTTAATTTCAATATTTTATCCCAGCGTTCAGCAAGTGCATTGTCCTTATATTCTTCTTTAACAGGGATAAAGAGGTTTGTATGAATACTGGTAAATTCATCTGTTTTTTTCATATACTGCCATATCTCATCTGCTGTGAATGACAAAACAGGGGCCATAAGCCTTACCAGAACAT
Source organism: uncultured Desulfatiglans sp. (assembly GCA_964610475.1). Classification (GTDB taxonomy): domain Bacteria; phylum Desulfobacterota; class DSM-4660; order Desulfatiglandales; family HGW-15; genus JAAZBV01. Next base: position 13,870 of record CAZSZQ010000059.1, on the reverse strand, counting down.
CAAGTATTTCATACATGGCTGTTTGTGCGGATCTGCGCGCCAATGACCTGGGTGGTGACGCATAGAGCCTGTCCTTTATAATATCAAGATAAAAAGAGGAGAGATCTATAACACAAAAATTATGAAGAGTATGATATATAATATGAAATTCAAACGAGTCATAACTCTTCAAAATCTTATCATTAATCTCCTGCAGTCGGTGAAGCGCCCATCTGTCCAGTTCCATCATCTCATTATACGGAACCCTGTCATTTTCAGGATTAAACCCGTCAAGGTTCCCAAGGAGGAAACGGCATGTATTCCTTATACGTCTGTAGGCCTCTGTAAGGCGCTGCATGATCTCGTCTGAAACCTTGATATTGTCCCTATAATCTTCACCGGCAACCCAAAGACGAAGGATTTCCGCCCCATATTTTTTTATTAATGTTTCAGGTGCAATAACATTACCGGCGGATTTATGCATGGCCTTTCCTTTGCCGTCTACAACAAAGCCGTGGGTAAGCACACTTTTATATGGTGCAACACCTCTGGTGCCTGTTGAGCACAAAAGGGAGCTGTGAAACCATCCCCTGTGCTGATCACTGCCCTCAAGGTAAAGATCAGAAGGACTGTACAGATTTTCTCTCTTTTCCATTACAGCTGCATGGCTTATACCTGAATCAAACCAGACATCCAGTATGTCCGTCTCCTTTTTAAACTTTTTCCCGCCACATCCGGGGCAGCATGTCCCCTGCGGAACAAGATTTTCTTCAGGTTCTGAAAACCAGATATCTGCTCCATTCTTTTCAACCAGGTTTGCAACGTAATCGATTATTTCCTGTGTAATAACCTTCCGGCTGCAGTCCTTGCAGTAAAATACTGTAATGGGAACACCCCATGCCCGCTGTCTCGAGATACACCAGTCAGGCCGGTTGGCGATCATCAGATAAATGCGTTCTTCTCCCCAGGACGGGATCCATGAAACCTTTTTGATTTCTTCAAGGGCCTTTTTCCTCAGATCATTTTTTTCCATTGAGATAAACCACTGCTCGGTTGACCTGAATATTACAGGTTTTTTACACCTCCAGCAGTGCGGGTATTCATGGGTTATTGAAACTTTCTTTATAAGGGCCCCTGTTTCTGTAAGCTTTTGTATTACGTCATCGTTTGCAGAAAAAACCTCTTTACCCGCAAAGAAACCTACGTCATTTGTAAAATGACCCGAATCATCAACCGGTGAATATACATCAAGACCGTATTTTAAGCCTGTTTCATAGTCTTCACGTCCATGGCCAGGAGCCGTATGAACGCAGCCTGTTCCTGTATCCAGAGTGACGTAATCTGCAAGAACCACAACAGAGTCACGGTCATAAAGGGGATGTCTTGCCCGTTGGTTTTCCAGAATAGGTGCATTGAATTTTACAAGGATTCTGTTTTTTTCAAAGCCAAATAATTCCATACAGATATTGAACAGCCCTTCAGCTAAAATTAAAACTTCACCATTATCAATTTCTGCCGCGATATAATCAAATTCAGGGTTGAGGGCTATTGCAAGGTTGGCCGGTATTGTCCATGGCGTGGTTGTCCAGATTACAAAAAAGACCTTTTTGTCCTTCAGCTCGGGCAGTAAATTTGAGATGTCCGAAACCACGGGAAATTTAACATAAATGGAAGGGGACTTGTGGTCTTCATATTCTACCTCAGCCTCGGCCAGGGCTGTTCTGCATGAGTTGCACCAGTAGACAGGTTTTTTGCTGCGAAAGAGCCCGCCATTAAGCGCAAATCTGCCGAATTCCCTGATTATAGCAGCTTCATATGCATAGTTCATAGTGAGATATGGATTATCCCATTCTCCTGTGACGCCGAGGCGCTCAAATTCTTCCCTCTGTATGTTTACATACTTTTCAGCATATTTCCTGCAGGATTTTCTGATGTCAACCTGGGACATTTCTTTTTTATTCTTGCCCAGTTCTTTATCCACCTTATGCTCAATTGGCAAGCCATGGCAGTCCCATCCCGGAACATAAGGCGCATCAAATCCCGACATCTGTTTTGACTTTATTATTATATCCTTGAGTATCTTGTTCAATGCATGACCCATATGGATGTTTCCATTGGCATAAGGAGGGCCGTCATGGAGCATATATTTTTTTCTATCTTGAGACTGTTCTCTAATAATTTTATACAGACCCTCGGATTTCCATTTGCTTATAATTTCAGGCTCCCTGATTACGAGGTTTGCCTTCATGGGAAATCCGGTGTCTGGTAAATTCAGCGTTGTTTTATAATCCATCTTTACTATTCCTCCATAAACAGGTATTGGCTTTGATTACCAAAAGAGATAGTCCAAGTCAAACCAATATAATATTAAAAGGCATTAATATTAACTATGATATAAATCATCATACATATATTGACATCAATATGAATAACTATTATCTATATGGAAAATAATTTTAAAATCTATCATCCAATAATATAATAGGGGAAAAAATAATGTGTAGAAAAGTGATGATCGTTGCTGTTTTTATGTCTTTAATTCTCGGTGGTTGTGCGCCAATGGCCTTTATAGGCGGAGCCGCTATTGGCGTAGGCGGTTTTAAATATTATAATGGCGCCCTGATTGTCATTTATCAGGCTCCTTTTGAAAAGACCTGGGATGCCTCTGTAAAGGCCCTGGAAAATCTAAATTATCAGATATATGAGAGACAGCTGAAAATGACATCCGGAACAATATTAACAACAGGAACCCTTAAGGAAAGAATAAAAATATCTCTGAAATATGTATCACTTGAAGAGACCGAGGTGTCAATTCGGGTGGGTATAGTAGGTGATGAGGCCTTATCAACTAAAATTAAAGATAAAATCACAGAGACAGTTTTTTAGGTTAAAGCCGGAAAATAGTTAGACTGTCAGGGCAATTATGTCCGGATGTCAAGTTCCTTTATCATATTGTCAATATAGTTCATTATAAATAATTTCTGTTCTCTATCGCAGTATACATTACAGTCACATTTGAACCTGACTGAGGTCCGGACAAAAAATTCCGCCTTTATCCATTTATCTCCTGTTTCAATAGCGAATCTGTGTGGTGTGCATTCAGTATGTCCTGTTTGAAACTCAGTCAGGATGTCCTTTGGGATTTCGACCCAGAATAATCTATCCATACCTGATTCAGCAGCATTTTTATAAAGATACCTGGTTATCTGTTCGAGATCGCCGGTTGATATTTCGTCAATATAATAGCTTTTCATGAATGAAAACCCCTTCCTTTTTCAGCCTTTATTCCGTAAATAAATGCATCAATTATTGAATATATCCATATAATCAGGAATGCAGAAATAATCACCTTTATTATTAAAATGTCCAAAATATCAATACGATTATTGATTATTTCCATGTTTATTTCATAGGGATCAAGCCCGGGCAATATGCCGGTAATTATCTGATAGAGCTTTATAACCGCTATAACAGTTATGACAAAAATAATACCCATATGAATGAGTCCTTTTTTAATCTGTCCGTTCAGAACCTGACCTAATCCTGGGACAATTATTGCCGAACTGATAGTAGATATAATATATTTTTTCATGACTATCCTATATGCTTTAAAAAAGATAACTTTATTAAAACATTGATATTTCACTAACCTTGAATTAAGTTAGTACTATTATTTTAATAAGAAATAACTGAAAATATATCAATGTCCGATAAAAAATTACATAACAAAATGGAGAGTCCGTTCCCGAAATCCACATCTATCAGCGATAGAGTAAAACTGCTGTTGGAAATAGCCAGTTATGATGACGTGCTTGCGATAATAATAAATGCTGATCCTGATGCAATGGCAAGCGCCATGGCTTTGAAAAGGCTTTTCTGGCGGAGGGTCCGGAAAACATATATCTATCATATAAATGTTATCAAAAGGGCCGATAACCTGGCTATGATAAATCTCCTGAAGCTTGATCAGAAATACATAAGGAAACTTGATCCCCAGAAGGTTACAAAGTTTGCCGTTGTTGACTCACAGCCTTCTCATAATGATCTCCTTAACAAGTATGATTTTGATATTATTATCGATCATCACCCATTTGTTGAGCGGTCAACCGCAATTTTTCTTGATATAAAAGAAGAATACGGTGCTACCTCGACCATTATGACCGAATATCTCAGGGCGGCTGGAATCAAACCGTCACCAAGGCTTGCCACAGCTCTTTTTTATGGAATAAAAACCGATACGGATAATTTTGTAAGGGGCTCCACGCCAAACGATATTAACGCCTTCAGATATCTTTTTCAGTTCATCAATGCAAATAATATTAAGAAAATCGAATCGTCAGAGTTGACCCGAAAGACGATAGATAATTACAGAACAGCAATGGAAAACCTTGTTTTTATCAAGGACAGGGTCTTTATTCCCATGGGAAATATCGATAATCCGGATACCCTTGTTCTTATGGCAGATTTTTTTCTTAAGATGGCCGACATCACCTGGTCGATTGCCGCAGGTATAAGCGGTAAAAAGCTTATCATTATCTTCCGTAATGCAGGTTTCAGGCATGATGCGGGAAAAACAGCACAAAAATTATTTGGTGAATACGGTACTGCCGGCGGACATAAAAGCGCTGCAAGGGCTGAGATACCGTTAAGCAACATAATGGATGAATTTACCGGCGGTGTTGATTATTCACAGTTTATTATAACCAGGCTAAAAAGCATATAGAACAGGAGCTATAGCCAGATGCAGAAAAGCATGATTGATGAAAAGCTGATATTCGAAGTTAAAAGTGCGATCTCAGACAAGAACAGCAAATATCTGCACCGGCTTATTGAACTCCTTCGTCCTGCCGATCTTGCGGATTTAATAGAGTTTCTTAAGCCTGAAGAAAGACTTTATCTGTTTGAGATGCTGGAACCTGAAGGAGCAGGGGAGGTGCTCCTGGAGTTAGAAACCCCTGTGCAGGAAAGGATTTTAAGTGACCTTGACAACGAGGCCATCACAGAAATTGTTCAGGAACTCGACTCAGACGATGCTACCGACCTCGTAGGTGATCTGCCTGCGGACAGGGCAAAGGATATTATCAGAACCCTTGAAGATGATGTCTCCGGCGATATAGAAAAACTGTTGCCTTTTGATGAGGATAGTGCCGGTGGAATAATGGCTCTTGAGTATGTGGCAGTCAAGGATCATTCTACAATTCAGCAAGCCATAGATATTATCAAGGAAAAGAGAGATGAAGTTGTAAATCTTTATTATGTATGGGTGGTGGATGATTTTGGCAAACTGGTCGGGGTCGTATCTTTAAAAGACCTTGTTCTTGAACCATCGGACAGGATAATACGTGAGATCATGAATCCTGAGGTCATATCGGTTGATGTAAACCAGGACCAGGAAGAGGTCGCACAGCTGGTAAAAAAATATAACCTTGTATCCATACCTGTTATTGATCAGTACAATAGGCTTGTTGGCCGTATTACACATGATGATATCATTGATGTTCTTGAAGAAGAGGCAGATGAAGATATATCCATGATGGCAGGCGTAATGTACCAGGAGATCACTGAGGAGTCATCCATAAAGATCTCAAAGGCGAGACTTCCATGGCTGATCGCAGGCCTTTTTGGGGGCCTTATGGCTGCTTTTGTTATAAACCGGTTCGAGCATTCCATAGAAAAGCTGATAGCTCTCGCCTTTTTCTTTCCCGTAATCATGGCCATGGGAGGTAACACAGGTACTCAGGCAGCAACAGTAGCGGTAAGAGGACTGGCAACAGGTGATATAAGTCTTGTAAATATCTGGAAAAGACTATGGGTCGAGATGAAAGTGGCCATGGCAAACGGCATGATCTGCGGCCTTATTCTTGGATTGATTGTTTATCTCTGGATCGGGAATATGGGACTGGGTTTCATAATAACTATTGCCATAATGATAATAGTTATTATTTCCGGTTTTATCGGGGCAGCAGTCCCTCTTACACTGAAAAGAATGAATATTGATCCGGCGATTGCAACAGGTCCTTTTGTAACCACATTTAATGATATTTTAAGCCTGCTGATTTACCTTGGCCTGGTGACTGTTTTTTTGAAACTGTCGTGATTGGTTATGGGGATATTTCACTATGAAGATTAAATTCTGGGGAACCCGCGGTTCTGTTCCTGTTCCAGGCAAAGATACGATTATATATGGCGGTAATACAACCTGCCTTGAAATTACCCTTGAGAGTGGTGATACTGTGATAATAGATGCAGGGACCGGCATAAGGCTTCTCGGTGACAAATTACTTGAGGAAAAAAGAATTAAAAATATTTATCTTCTGATTACACACATTCATTGGGACCATCTTCTGGGGTTCCCGTTTTTTAATCCTTTATATGATGCATCCTCAAATATTTATATCGACGGCAACCATAATTGCATGAGGGGACTGAAATATACCTTTAATAACAAGATGGGAGACGGATTTTTTCCTGTAAAATTTGATGAGTTGAAGGCAAAAATCCATTTTTTAAATAAAGTGTTAAAAGGACCCCTTGAAATAAACGGGACAATAATTGACTCGGTTCCTCTTCATCATCCTCAGGGGGGAGTGGGATTCAGGTTTAAGGAGGGTGATAAGAGATTCGTGTTTATTACGGATAATGAGCTTAAAGGAGATCCCTGGGAAGGCAGGACACCGGATATATATGCCGGATTCAGCAATAATGCGGATATACTTGTTCATGATTGTCAGTATACACCGGATGAAATAGCAAACCGCAAGGGGCAGGGACATTCGGATTATGGAGCTGTTTTTGAATTAGCGAATAAAGCTGCTGTTAATAAACTGATAATGTCACACCATGATCCCGTGAGAACAGATCCTCAGGTAAAAAGAATAGAAGATATATGTAATGAAATGGCAAAAAATGCAAACTCTACTGTTGAATTTATTGCTGCCTATGAAAACGCTGAGTTTATCTTATAACACGTACCGGAGAAAGCCGTTAAATGATCAAGAGAATGTGCTGTATGCTTCATAAAGGCATGGACGCTATTTTGATGGATTTTTCTGTGTTGTCAGACTTGACAGTATTATTCCGGTTATCCCCCCCAGAACGATAAGTACCTTCTGATAATGCCAGATTCCGTTCGTAGATAAATTTAGATCCGGGATAATAAAGTTAAGGTAATGGATCATTATGGGAAGTAGCAAAAGCGAAATGATAAGGTTTGCAGATTGAAACACCAGATTTTTCTTGAAGAATTTTACCAGAAAACCCAAAAATTGTGCAAGGGTATCCATCCTCCGCAGCTTTTTTCCCAGTGCAGTTAATTCATTGCCATAATCCCTCAATGTGTTAAGGGTATTTTGGAATTCCTTTGCATCCTGATGCTTTATCTTTTCATGAACAATCTCAAGGCTGCGTTTAATGTATTTTAACTTGGAAGAGGCCGGCTTAACCATAAAATCATAGGGTAATAATTCAAGATAGTTATTACACCTCCGCATCAACTGTATCAGAGTGTCTTCTATTTTGGAAATTTTGATCTCACGCCCCTTAACGATCCTGTTACCCAGGTTAAAAATATCCTCACCGTAATGAATAACATCCAGGTAGCCGAAGTAACTGTTTGTATTGATAAGCTGACCCATTTTGGCAATATGCGTATTCGCCTCGCTTATCTCCTCAGAATCATTGCCTATAATCTTTTCCAGCTCAGCCAGTTCATCTTTAGCAGCCGGTATCAGTTTTTCAGCTTTTTCCTTTGTGTCAATTAATAAAATATCTAGATTCGATGAAATCTCTTTATGATAACCTGAGAGATAAGGATCTATAAGCGCGTAAATATAATAGTCTCTGTTTTTTTGGATAAGCTTAACAAGCTGATCCATTGCGGTGCTGATGTTTCCTGAATGAAATTTTAAAACTATATCAAAATAGGTCGCTTCAGTACACAAAGGGGCGAGTTTCAGGATTCGCCGCAGCATTTCCCTGGCTTTACCATTTTCTTTTGAAAGGTTATGTATCCTGAACAGAAGAAAACATACATATATCTTTTCTGTTGTCCGTTCTGCAAGTTCAAGAGATTTTTTTAAGATGGATGCCGCTGCCTTTAATTGATTTTTTTCTATATACATAAGCCCGGTCAGGCAGTATAATTTAAAATTCATGTTTTTTTTCTTCATTTCACCATCGATTATTGATTCTAACTGATGAAAGTTCGATACCCTCAGACAATCAAGTCCTATCCAGATGAGACCACCTCTGTCATTTTCTTCCTGGTTCAGTCTTATCCTGTTCCAGTTGTCTTCCCTGGTGTTCCATATAGTTCTGAAAAGCCTCAATTGAAATACACTTTTAAGTTCATAAAAGGCATTATGTGCTGTGAATAGAGGACTGGTTTTATTCATTGTCTCGATGTCATTCAATTCAGACTGATTAGCCTGAAGGTAATTCAGGAACAGATTGTTTATACCTTCAAGAGTCATGTATCCCAGTTTTTCCACATACCCTGTCAGTTCCGTAAGCATTTTTGACGGACATGCCTTTGTATCGTGAGACCGGCTTCCGCAATAAAAGCATGGTGGATAATCACCGCTGACCAGTGCCTGCTGGTACCTGAAAACATTATTGATTTCATTAGTGTCTTTATCCTGGGATATTATAAAATATGAGCCATGAGAACCTTTGCCACTGTTTATGATGATATTTAAAAATCCTTCTTTAGTCATAAGATGATAGGATTTTTCGGAAATATATATTTCTCCGGGCTCAAGCTCATTCCAGTTTACCTTGAGATTATGTAAGGATATTTTCCCGGCAATGATAAACGCCCCTGTATCAATTATTATCTGCAGAGGCAGACAAAGATTAGCTTCCTTCCCCAAATTTGTCTGAAGGTATGTTGTAACTTGTTTTGCATGCTCATATGCCATGAATGTTTTTCTAACAATCAGGCTTATTGAACAGTCACTGTTAATCTGCTCTTTTTCTATGGTATTTGCCGACCAGAATTTTCCCCTTTCCGCAATTAACCTGTTCCATGTGTTTTCAAAACGTCTGCTTCCCAGATTAAACAAAGGTTTTAAATGAACAATAGTATTCATAGTGGGGTCAAATTCGATACGGCTGTCCCAGATGACCTTTAGAAGTTTCAAATCCTTTAATACGTTATTGGTATTTGGTATGTTAAAATTTTCAAATTTTACAAGAGGATTTGTTTTTATTGTAGAATGAAGTTCCCTGGATATGAGTATCTCATCTCCTGAAGCCAGGGGCAAAAATTTAGCCGCCATATTAACAACATCACCAAAGATATCGCCTTCATCAATTATGCCATCTCCATAATGCACGCATACCCGTATATGTATCTCTCCCTTGCCCTGCTTCTCATTATTATATGACTGGAATTTCTGCTGTATCTTTATTGCCGATTTAAGGGCATCTTCTGAATTCAGAAAGTAGGCCATTACAGAATCACCCAGGACCTTCACGACAGTACCGCCAAATTCATATATGATTGGTGATGCAAGATCCTGATGGGTTTTAAGCATTTTCCTGCCGGCTATGTCACCGTTTTTCTTGAAAAAATTTGATGAACCCACTATATCCGTAAAAAGGACGGCTATTCTTTTTATTGCATCTTTTGAATATTCTGCAATTGGTTTTGGCGGGGAATCCTGTCTTGAATTCAATATCATCTTTGCCGTTCCTTTTTATTCAATATAATATATGAGATTAAGGGTAACATATGGCAATCAGCCTTATTTTATACTAAAAGCCGTGTTGCCCTTTACCTGATCGTCATTTGATATGTAAAACTTTACTTTTTATTTCAATAAATTGGCCAAATAACTTTTAATAAATTGGTTATATTTTTATACTGAAAAATATATTTGCATCAGGAAATTCAAAAAGAAATAGATGAGGGTGTAAAAAACAAAAAAAGCACTAATATGAGTGCTTTTATTTTACTGGTGGAGCTGATCGGGATCGAACCGACGACCTCTTGAATGCCATTCAAGCGCTCTCCCAACTGAGCTACAGCCCCTTGCGGAAAACATAGAATATTAACAATACACAAAAACCATGTCAATAAGATATTGACATGGTTTTTATATCATCTATAATCGCCCTCACCAATCAAGCCGGAGTGGTGAAACTGGTAGACGCGCTGGACTCAAAATCCAGTGGGTGAATAACCCGTGTCGGTTCAAGTCCGACCTTCGGCACCATTCGAAAAAAAAGCCTGCTTTTAAAAGCAGGCTTCCTTTATAAATTAAGATCATTATTGTGCCATGAATATATGTGAAAGGAGGGTAAGTAATATGAAATTCGGTTATACTATCATATATGTTTTATCAGTGGAGGATACCCTTAAGTTCTATAATAAAGCCTTTGGGTTTTCGACCAGGTTTATTCTTGAGTCAAAGGACTGGGGAGAGCTCTCGACTGGTAATACCACTCTTGCCTTTGCCACCCATAAAATGGGAGATATCAATCTGGGCGGCAAATATCACAAGGCTGATCTAAATGATATGCCCTTTGGCATTGAGCTTTCTTTTTTAACTGATGATGTAAAGGCCGCCTTTGAAAAGGCAGTGGCTGCCGGGGCTATCCCGATCAGGTCGCCCGAAGAGAAGCCATGGGGTCAGGTTGTATGTTATGTGAGGTCAATAGAAGGCACGGTAATTGAGATTGCAACCCCGCTTTCCAGTTAGAGTTTTTATAACCGCAGCATATATACAAAAATAAAGGAGGTAATCCAGATGAAAGAATCAAAGTATGAAAAATATGTAATACGAAGACCGGCTATCCTTGTACGCGATGGCGATATTTATGTTGACGAGGTGCCTGAGACCGATGAACTGCCTGTCTGGGATACACGGGATACAGGGCCAAGGGTTATCTTTTCCAATGACTTTATTAAAAATGCTACAACAAAGATAGAATACGGTTTTATTACCGGTGATAAGAATGTTGGTGACGGCAAGGATTTTAATCCCCATAAACACAATTATCAGGAAATATTCCTTTTCCTTGGTACCGATTCCAAGGACACCTCAAAACTGGGCGCCGAAATAGAGTTCTGGCTTGGGGAAGGGGATGACCTTGAAAAGGTGGTTATAAAAACATCATCAGCCGTGTATGTGCCTGCCGGACTGGCCCATTTCCCTCAAATATGGAAGAATGTAAAAAGGCCTGTGATGACCATGGTGATCATGCCTACTGCAGGGGAGAGAAATCTACAGATGATCCCTATGGAAGAGCGTCTAAAGAAGACACTTGGGAGTTGTAAATGAGACAGATATACATGGAAAAAAGGATTGTCCCGAATGAGCATATTCCTGACAGGTTATTTGCCTGTTTTGCCGATATCAATCCAACAACCGGGTCCGTTTTAAAAAAAGCCTATGAAACTGAGAGAAGACTCCGTAATAATATTGCCGATCTACACAATAATCACCTTTTATACAACTATGAGTTGGGTGAAAATGGCATTATATGGGAGTCCGGGCCTTCTGCATATTATACCAGAGTCCTCAATATCTATGCCACTCCTGACATGGACTCAGCAAAAAAGATCATGGCCAATGATCCATTTTATAAGGCCGGGATTTTTATAAATGCATGGTGGATGGAATGGTCTGTTCATACGCCCTACTGGAAGATAGGTGAGACCATGAGAGGTATAATAGAGGGGCTGGCCCAGGGAAATGGCGCACAGCCTTCCTGTCCGAAAGAGGCCGAACACAGGGTGTCTGTGATAAATGTAGTAAATGTGACACCTAATAAGCTCATTGTTTCCCTTGCAAAGGCCAATTCAAAAAGAATAAAGGAGATAGAGGAAAACGACAAGGCCGGGAGACCCATACCATCATTCCTGGTGCAGCACGCCTTTAACAGGCTTGGACCCGGAGGCACCACGGCAATGGGGTATGACTGGGAGAGCGGGCCATCCGGTGACTCTCTTTATGACCTGACTATTTTTTCAGTGGGATCAATAGAGATGGCAAGGCTTTTAAGGGAGAATGATCCATTTACGCAAAACGGCCTGTTTTATGATCCTGAATATTTTGAGTGGTTTATTCATATGCCATTTAGAAGGGTTTCTCCAGGGAGGAGGGAGGTATTAAAAAGGTTGCTTGATGAGGCTGGTGTCAGGGTGCAGTCTTCATGTATGCCGTAGAGACAAGGCATGTTTTGTCTCTACCATGGGTTTAAGAATCCCATACTTTTAAAACCCTGAATGCTAATTATATTCCTCTCGCAGCCCAGTAACCGCTGGCAATTGAGTCCATAATTGAATTTTCTTTATAATCTATCCCCAGCAGGTATGTTTCGGGGATTTTCTCTTTAACAGTCTCAAAAAGGCTCATGTTCAATTGCGGTTCTGTCGCTGTGATTATTGTATCCGCTTCTATGGTCTCCTTTTTCCCATCTTTTGTAATTACTGTAACTCCCCTGTTCGTAATTTCTTCAATCCTGACCTCTGGCATTAAATTTACCGGCCGTAAACCGGGAGAGCCGCCAAAAGGCACATCTCCCCAGATTGAACCGGTATCAACGATTGTTATATTTCTGCACTTTTCTGCAAGGTATTCAGCCAGACCGCTGCCCTCGATTGTTCCGCCAATTATAACAACATTTTTACCAACGGCTTCCCAGTATCTTTTCATCCCCCGCATATCAGCAGGTTTTAATAAATCAAGATCATATTTCATTGCATTATACAGATCGTAGATATTAACCGCTTTACCGCTCTCTATACCTTTTAACCGGGGTTTAACCGGAATCCTTCCCGGGGCAAGGATCACGGCATCAGGATTAATATCCTTTAATGACGATGTGTTAAATTCTTTACCTAACCTGATATCCACTTTGAGTTTTCTTATCTGGTTTTCCAGGTAACTGGAAAGGCGCATTACATCACAATCTATATTTAATCCCTTAATCAGTGCAACCCACGGCAAAAGACCTCCCAGGCGCTTATCTCTTTCATATAGAAACACTTCATGCCCTCTTATTGCAGCAACCCTTGCCGCCTCCATTCCTCCGGGCCCGCCCCCGACAATAAGCACCCTTTTTTTCTTCGGGCTGGCCGAGATCCTGTAATTCTGATCTGAGCCCAGGGAGGCGTTTATCCTGCATCGAACAGGCACCGGTTTGTTGCTCATGACCATTGATAAGAGGACCCTGGAGCAATCACCGCAGTCCGGACAATAGGCTATATCTTCAGGTCTGCATTCAGCGACCTTGTTACCGATTTCAGGGTCGGCCATAAGTCCTTTGCATATACCGATATAATCCGCCTTGCCCTCTATTAATATTTTTTCTGCGACAAACGGGTCTTCAAGTCCGCCGACCGTGATAACAGGGATGGATACCACTTTCTTAATTGCAGCAGAAAGGGGTGACAGGGCCGCTTTACCTCCCATGCTCCATTCCAGTTCCGGCGGAAGAGGTTTTGTGTCTTCGGAGTGATAGGCGCCTTTAGGGGAGGCGTCCATACCGTCAAAGCCATGGTACCCGAAGGCCCTTACATGTATGGCATCAACACCTGCCTTTTCCAGTATCTGTGCAATCTGCTGTGCCTCATTCACGGTGGTTCCGTTCTTGATCCTGATTTCAGCGCCGTTTATAAGTGTAATAACAGGAAAATCCTTTCCCAGCCTGTTTTTTATGGCATGCACGATTTCAACCAGAAAGCGGGTACGGTTTTCCATGTTCTGACAACCATATTCATCATTACGCCTGTTCCAGACCCTGGAGAGAAAACTATTTATCAGGTTCATCCTGGCTGCATTGACCTCTACTCCATCAAACCCGGCCTTTTTAACCAGCTCAGCCGTGCGAACGAATCTGTCTGTAATTTCCCTGATTTCGGGTACTGATAATGCGTGTGGGA
>CAZSZQ010000058.1:0-18073 GCA_964610475.1 uncultured Desulfatiglans sp. | reverse complement strand
ATTCTTTTAGATCAGGATTTTGTTGGGTTGCTTCGCTTAACCCAACCTACGCACTAATGTCTATCCGATATTTCTACTCCTTCATGGATATTGCCTGTTTCATCTGTAGCCTTGTAGCGGTCTTGTTTTCTTTTGCCGTCCTTACTGATCGTGCTGTGATAGAACATCACCTGTTTCCCATGTGCCAGGATCGTCAGATAGAAGTTATACGGATCGATCACCGTCACTATTGAGGAGATGTCCTCGGAACCAATACCCTGCTGATCCTTGACAAAGCCTCCCTGTCGAGGAAACAGGGCTTTGCCCGATATGGCCGTTCCATCTGCACGCACACCAATGCAGGAAACCTCAACCATGCCATCTCCAAGTTCTCGATAGATGGTAGTTAGTTCCTTAACGGTAGTTTGCTTGAGTGCCCAATAATCTGATTTGGAAACATCCAATCTCCATGAGCCTATAAGGGGATCAGCCGCCCACAATGAGCCAGACAATCCCAGAACAACGAAAAAGAATAAAATCTTGCGCATAGGGAATATCCTCCAGTCAGGATGTTGAACGAAGGGAACTTGCTTTTTTTGAATAAATTTATGCCAAGAGTACGATAGGTTGTCAAGGGAATATCAGTACAGCATATTGTGCATGCCATGAAATGAGGGATGCGTATTCACAAGGGGTAATCGGTGTATTATATGCAAACACTGATTCTTGGTGATGGTGACGTTCAAAAAGGAGATTTTCAGTGGAATTTGAGTGAGGAAGTCCAGCACGGGGTAAGAACCCGTCAAGCTGACTAAGCCATTAATAAGACCCGATTAGTATTCTATTTACCAGGTTGATATAAGACTGCTTTTATTGATTCAACCATCGCCTGAATTTGTGTAAATGTTGCCTGTAACGCATTAACCTTAAAATTGTCCTTGAAAACAACACTCAAATTGGATATACATAGGCTATACATTGAATAGATATGGAGGTGTATAATGCTAGCAAAAATCCAAAAATGGGGAAACAGCCAGGGATTTCGAATTTCCAAGAACCTGCTTTCAGATATTCAGCTTGATGTTGGCGATGAGGTGGATATTAGTGTAAAAGAGGGCGTTATAATCTTAACGCCTGCAAAAAGGATACGAGGCCGATATAACCTTAAAGATCTGGTGGAGCGTATTCCTAAAAGCTACAAACCCGGTGAAGTTGATTGGGGCATGAAAGTTGGCAAGGAGACCTGGTAGATGACAACCTATATCCCAAAACAGGGTGACATCATCGCTATCACATTTGATCCTCAATCCGGTCATGAGCAGAAGGGGCGGCGCCCGGCATATGTTGTCAGCAAAGACCTGTTCAACCGAAGCACCGGACTTGCTATTGTGTGTCCCATTACAAACACAGATCGTTCCTTTCCATTTCATGTGCTTATCCCGAAAGATATCGGGGTGACGGGATTTATAATGGTTGAGAAGGTTAAATCAGTGGATTTTCGGGCGCGTAATGCTAACCGCATTAAACATGGAAACGATGAATTGCTTTCAGAAGTACTCTCTATAATTGATGCTTGTATCTACAAATGAGTTCCAGCCAGTTGATTAATTGTATAAATTTTTCCTAATAGAAAAACACCAGGGAATATTAATATTCATGATAAAGTAACAGACTAAACCATAAATAAGAGGGGTAATGAGATGAGAAAAAATATTAAAGGCTTTTTTAAAGAAAAATGGGAAAAATATTTTCCCGGAAATGAATTGCCTGTTGCGTGCTATTACTCTGATATACTGGGCGATGTTGAATATCATGAGGCCCCGAAAAAAGAAAAAGGCATCACCTGTATTTTCAGCCAAATGGCACCAGTCCGACGGGGAAAGGCCCTGGCATTCAACAAGGGTAATTTGGGCTGTTTTGGCGCTGTGGACATGCTTGGATTCTCCGATAAAAAGAGCAAAGAAGAAATGAAATACAGCATGGACTTTCTGGTTAAAGAAGAAAAATTTTATTCATCTGAAGCACAGATAATAGAATTTTCTACAAAGTATCCATCCATGCCTGCAAAAGGCAAGTATATTATTTTTAAACCATGGGATCTGTTAACAGACGATGATCAGCCTCTTGTTGTCTCATTCTTTGTTAGACCCGATGCAATCGGCGGCCTGCATGCGCTGGCAAATTATGATTCCATGTCACCACATGCAGTTATTTCACCCTTCAGCTCTGGCTGTGATTCCCTGATAGGTTTTCCCATGAGAGAGCTTGAATCTGAAAACCCCAGGGCGGTCTTGGGGATATTCGATCCATCTGCCAGGATCTGCCTTAAACCTGATATCATGTCATTTTCTATTCCATGGCCCAAATTTACAGGCATGATAGAAAACATGGATAAATGCTTTTTAACCACAGACCTCTGGCAGGGCATGATTAAGCGCATGAAGGCACAGTAATTGAAAGCTGTTAGCCATAATTTTTACTCGGTATCGTGGCAAAGTGAAAGACAGGCTTTTTAATTTTTAGTATATTAAGCGGGCAATGCTTAACCCCTGCCGGAATAAATGCTAAAAAGCTTTCCCTCATGAGGTTCCGTTCACCGTCTATATAAAATTCTATCTCTGCGCCAAGGTCATTTAAATCCTTCGGATCTGTTCCAAAAAAACCTATAACCTCATCACAATCGTGCGAGTGCGGATCAGGGCTGCTGTCATCCTTCTGGTCTGTGGGCCAGAACCAGACAACCTCTACATAAAAGGCCCCAGGTATAACGTTACTGTCCAGGTAAAACATGCGGGTGCTTCTTTCAGCGGAAAGATTTCCTGCCCAATCTGGTATAACGACATCCTTCCTGGGTTTTGTTATTATATATTTCCCATGTTCTGATTTTGCCATTTTACTTCCTCCACTCATTCTTGTTGGATTTTACTACCTGTACTATTCCGGACAGTTTAGTCAAACGGATATTTATGTCAATGTTATCGTTTATCTTCAGTAATCCTTTTTTATCTGCTTCTGGAGCTTTGTGATCGCCTTCCACCTTTTCCTTTCTGCCTGTTGAGAGCCAAGGTTTGTCCTCTCCTCAAGAAATCTGGCTTCACGTTTCATCCGGGTATAGTTTTTATATCTTCCCGGTTCAAGAGTCCCCTCTCTTATCGCCTCCTGAACTGCACATCCGGGCTCTGATTCATGCGTGCAGTTTCTGAATCTGCAATTACGGCTAAACTCCTCAATATCGCTGAATGCCCCTTCTATCTCATCTTCTCCCATCCACGGCTGGAACTCCCTCATACCGGGTGTGTCAATAAGTATCCCGCCTGCCGGAAGTACCATAAGCTCCCTTACCGTGGTTGTATGCCTTCCCTTCTGATCGCCCTCACGTACAAGATTTACTTTCTGCCTTTCCGTACCGAAAAGCCTGTTTATGATGGTTGATTTACCCACACCTGATGACCCCAGAAAGACTACTGTCTTACCGGTTTGGATGTATGCTGAGAGGTTACCCACGCCTGAACTTGTAATACCGCATACCGGAATAACAGGCGTACCAAATGTAACCTTTTTCACCTGATCCAGGTAAACATCAGGGTCAGGTACAAGATCGGTCTTGTTAAGTACAACTACCGGGTTTATTCCGCTGTTATATACCGTGGTCAGATAACGCTCAATACGTCGTACACTGAAGTCATTATCAAGCGCGGTAATAAGAAAGCAGGTGTCAATGTTTGCGGCAAGTATCTGTTCCATGGCCCTGCCCTGGCTGTCAGACTTTCTGCCTGACGCCCCCTTTCTTGAAAGGCTGTTTTTCCTTTCAAGGAGTCCGTGGATTATTGCCCTGTTTTCATTCCTGTAGACTCTTGCTGTTACCCAGTCTCCAACCGCAGGAAAGCCTCCCTGATCCATTAATGTATAGTGCATCCTGCCCGATATCTCAGCGAGGAATTCCCCATCCTCACACAGAACACTGTAAAAACCCTTATGCCCCTGTGATATCCTTGCGGGCAGTATCCCTTCATCTATTTTTTGATTTACAAATTGTGTCTTAAAGTGGTCATCCCATCCCAAATTCGCAAGATTCATTTTATTCCCCTTTATTATGGTACTGTCCATATGCTGACAAATCATCTTTATCAGCACAAAGCAGGTACGTCTTTGTATTATTATCAGGGGGTTACAAATAGAAAACCCCGGTTAATATATTGCCCCGGGGCCATAAATGAAAAGGCCGCCCTGAGTGGCGGCCTTTAATGAACAGGTGTTATTTTTAACCTGCTGACCTCCAGGGGCACAATACCGCATCTTTTTCTATTTTTACAAAATCCATATGTTGCGCCTCCTTTCAGCAGTTTTAAAGATACTCGTTGTAATACATGGCTACTTTATTCCAGACATAAAATATGTCAAGTTAAAAATAGCTCTTTAAGATACTATCCTTTCACAGACCAGGTCGCCGACCTCCGTTGTGTTGTAACCCATCTTGCCCGCATCCATGCTCTTCATCTTGTTTGCGGTAACATACTTTACCGCCTCTTCTATTTTATTTGCGGCAGCCTGTTCCCCAAGGGTCTCAAGCATCATGCCTGCGGCGCATATGGCAGCAAGGGGGTTTATTACACCCAATCCTGTATATTTGGGTGCAGAGCCCCCTATGGGTTCAAACATGCTTACGCCTTCGGGATTGATATTGCCACCCGCAGCAAGGCCCATACCACCCTGGGTAATGGCGCCAAGGTCAGTAATAATATCGCCAAACAGATTTCCTGTAACAAGCACATCAAACCATTCAGGATTTTTTACCATCCACATGCATGTGGCATCTACATGAAAGTATTCTCTTTTGATGTCCGGGTACTCTTTGGCACCCATTTCATGGAACGCCCTGTTCCACAGGTCATATATATAGGTTAGCACATTGGTCTTACCGACAAGGGCAAGGGTGTTGTGTTCGCCTTTACCCTGTGCCTTTTTCCCATATTTACGCGCATATTCAAATGCGTATCTGAGGCATCTGTCTACCTGATGTCTGCTGTATACGGCGGTCTGTATAGCCACCTCATGGGGTGTGCCCTTCATTGTAAAACCGCCTGCTCCTGTGTACTGGTCACCTGTGTTTTCACGGATAACGCAGTAATCTATCTCCTTTGGCCCCTTGTTTTTTAAGGGTGTCTCAACACCGGGGTAGAGCCTTACAGGCCTGAGATTAATATATTGGTCCAGCTCAAAACGGGCCTTTAAAAGAACGCCCTTTTCCAGTATGCCAGGCGGCACATCAGGGCGGCCTATCGCGCCAAGTAGAATGGCATTATATTTTTTAAGCTCCTCTATGTCTTTGTCAGAGAGTGTTTCGCCGGTTTTGAGATAGCGCTGGCCGCCAAAATCATAGGAGGCTGTTTCATATTTGAATCCGTATTTTTGAGAGACGGTCTTTAATACCTTGAGTGCTTCATTAATCACTTCCGGGCCTGTCCCGTCACCCGGAATAACTGCGATCTTGTACATATCTATATTCCTTTCAGTTTTCATATTTATTAAGGATTTGAATAATATGGGATTGATTCCTTTGTGTCAATTGTTAATATATAGCTATCTGTAGAGACAAAGCGTGCCTTGTCTTTACCATTATTGATGGCATGCTTGTCTCTACAGTAGTTTTGCAAAAATATGTATCTTAATATCTGTAAAAGGAGCAAAGAGTTATGACAGAATTTATTCAGGTTTTTATAACAGTAAATGACAGGGAAAAATCAGGCGAGATAGCTGAAATTCTGCTTGAAAAAAAACTGGCCGGCTGTGTCCAGATCAGCGGGCCTTTGAGGAGTGTCTACAGATGGCAGGGTAACATATTGGAAGATCAGGAATGGATGCTTATCGCCAAATCGGACAAGGATCATTATTCCGAATTGGAAAAAGAGGTCAGGAGGATTCATCCATATGAAGTTCCTGAAATTCTCGCTGTGCCTGTATGGGATGGAAACAGTTCATACCTTAACTGGCTGAGAGATGAACTTACATAGCATCCTGCTTCGTTCCCACGATCTTGGTAAGAACTAAAGCTAATATGGAGACAAGGCATGCCTTGTCTCCATAGATGCACATTTTATTGTGCATCTATGCCCACTAAAATGTGCATATTCCTTTCTTTTATTTTGCTGTAGTTTTCTTTTTCTTCTTCCTTCATGTAATGTCTGTACCGAATTGCCTGATTTCATTATATCTTTGTCATCATCTCATGAAGAGCATATGAAATACAAAGAATGGCATAGATATTGTAATATATTAAAACAGCCTCAACAGGTTTAAGGCTTAATGGAACTGCTGAACAAAAGAATTCATATTATTTAGCGGGGATAGGCAAAATGAATATACTTTTAGTTGAGGACGATCCGGATGTAAGGAAAATTACCGTTCGTTTGCTTGAATACCTTAACTGTAAAGTTGTCGCAGTTTCCAGTGCTCATGAAGCAATCAGCAGGATAGAGGAACAAGGCGATAGTTTTGACCTTGTAATGACTGATTATTCCATGCAGGAAATGGATGGGCTTGAGCTGGCTGTGCACCTGAAAAAAATTGCACCACATACCCCTGTTGTCCTTTGCACAGGAATAGATAATGCCGATAATACCGATCTCCTGTCCGGATCAGGCGTAACTGAGATATTACTAAAGCCATATACAAAAAACCAACTTGATCTGACTATTAAACGGGCAACAGCAAGACAGTTAACGCTATTCTGATTTTTGCCGTAACATCTTGAAAATGAGATACAACCTCTTCTTGTCTTTATTATCTTTATCTGGCAGGAACTTAATGCCGATTGCTTTTCATGCCCGTTCTCTTGAGGTGCTGTTCTGCCTGATACATAAATGTCCGTATTGCAGCCTCCCTTCCAGGTTGAATGCTGGAATCGTAAGGCGTGTCCAGATAAGGGACCCCCAATTTATGCATTACAGGCCCTATTACTGCTGACGTGGTTGTGCTCGGCATACATGTAAACGGGTAGACATTTATTATGCCATTGTAGCCTTCCCTTGCATATTCCATAATACCGGCAATGCTGAGGCATGCCTCTGTCCCGATCTCAAAACTGAACAGATCCTCTTCTTTCAGGATATGATCGAGGTGACTTACCTTATGATCACCGGCAATATCCAGTATGGAATCTATCCGGTCATAGGCCTGTTTTTGTCTCATCTCCTGATAAAAGAGCTCAGCCCTGAATTTAATAACCTTTTTCAAAGAGCTGATCATGTCCCTGAACCTGAACTGCTTCAGATTGAGTCTCAGTCTTGAACTTATATCTTTATAATCGTTGTAACTGATATAATTGACCCACTCGATAATAGAGGCGTTAACCACTTCGGCCCCATATTTTTCAAGTGTCCTTATAAGGTTCTGGTTTGATCGTACATGTGTCCTCAAATATATTTCCCCAACTATGCCAATCAGTGGTTTCCGTGGAATTGAAGGATCGATTATGAGTTTTGCCTCCCTTACGATCTCCTCCAGTTTATCAAGGATTGCATTAAAATTTTTCATTATCGCATATTTTTCAAAGGCCCCCTCCATGTTATTGATTGCCTTTTCTATCAGTTCATCGGCCGCCCCTTTTTTCCTTTCATATGGCCTGATTCTCCATAGGAGTCTGTCCAGGATATCTCCTGTGAGCATCGCAAAAAAGCCGGATTTCCTCACATCAACTGCCTTTTTCCTGTCTATTGATCCGTGAAAAGAATATCCGTCTTCAGTGGTGAGGGAACTGATTTTCAAACCTCTGTATTCAGGAAATGAATCCAAAACTATTCTCTGATATTTGTTATACATGCCAAACCGGCAGGGTCCGCCCGCTTCAACAAGGAAATAGATATAATCATTTATATCAAAGTCTTTCCCCTTGAGGCGTTGTTCTTCCTTCATGTGGTACAGGATATCTCCAAGGGTGACCTGGCAGGGGAAGCATTCCTTGCCTGAACTGTACTTAAGGCCAAGGTCCAGTCCTTTAAAGGTATCCATAACAAGGGCATTTATACCAAAGCTGCGGAATGCAGCCGCAACAAGCCGGCAGCCGGTTCTGTTCATCTCCGGGATAAGTACTGTTTTGCCACTGAGATCAAATTGACCGACATTTTCAGAAAGGGACTGAAATGATCTTATTTCTGTTGGGGACATATCTAATATACCACTCTTAACCTTTTATCCAACTGTCTGTTGATCCTTGACATAATATTTTCAATTACATTTTTATAAGCCTCAAGCCTGGTCATAACTCCGGCGACTGCACTGTGTTCATCCAGTTCAAGAATAAGCGAAGGCTTGTCTTCCATTACATGTTTATAAAAATGCTCAATAAATGAATCAGCGCCGCAGCTGAAATTTGTAAGATGGAGGCCAAAAAAATTAGGAGTGCTTTTAATATATTTTGCTGTTCTTAATATATTGCTGCCAAGGCCCCAGTACATATTGGGAAAGTCTGTAAGGTCAACGTCAGAGACATCCAGATAATCCATGGGCAGGGCCTTTAACCCTATTTTGGCAAGATTCTGGCCTATTCTGAGATTTAGCCTTTCATCATAAAGGTTATAGGGCCTTCCTGTTACAATAATGAGCGGTTCGTCAGGGTTATGATGGCTCAATATATCTCTGCCTGCCTCATGGATTTCCTTTAAAAATGCCTTATGCCGTTTCATACCGTAAGACAGGGCTTCCTTAATCTGTGCATGGGATCTGCCGAGCGTCCTGGATATCTGTTCCGCCATCTCGATGGAGAGTGTCGGCAGATCATTTTTCATATGCAGTACAGGCCCTATTATTGTTTTTTTATCTATATCAATTGCTGCATTTACCATGTATTTGTTCGCCTGGACAAGCGGACAGAAAAAACCTTTCTCTTTTTTATCCTTTGTTTCCATGTTTACAATAACAGGCAGAAAAAGATATCTGGTTTTTCCTGCGAGCGATTTAACATGCCCATGGGATACCTTTATCGGGAAACATGTTTCGGCAGTCATTGCCTCAATGCCAATCTCGGCAATATGATTGTTGGTGGGGTCTGTAAGTACCGGTCTGAATCCGAGCCGGTCAAAGAAATGGATCCATAAAACAGCGGTCTGCATCGTATAAATGGACCGCTGTATGCCTACTGTTGGTTTTCCATCGATTTGCACCAGTGGTTCGTCTGATATTACATCGTAAAGCCCGGCGATATATTTCTCCCATATTTCATCCCGCTGACGGAAGTAATTATTTTCCTTTTTTTCAGAACTTCTTATAATGTCATATCTTCCGCATTCTCCTCCCCAGACGCTCCTTCTGCCGTCAAAATCATATATCTTGAGTTTACACTGATTATGACAGGCCGGGTCTGAAGTACACACCTTTTCGGTGTATTCCATCCGGTCATTGATGCAGTTGTCAATACCTCTGAACCGGCTGTCTGTCTTTTCAGAAGAGGCCATCATCTCCTGGACCTTTAAGGCGGCGCCATATGCACCCAGCACCTCTCTGTGTTTGGGTACGATTAAGCCCTGCCCGAGTATATTTTCAAATGCGGCAACTACCCCTTTGTTTAATGATGGCCCGCCAAGAAACATGATTCTGTTTCCTATTTTTCTTTTTCCAACCACCCGGTTGAGATAGTTATGGGTTATGGCATAACATAATCCGGCAATAAGATCCTCCCTTGAGGCGCCTTTCTGGTGGTAGCTCATAAGGTCCGATTCCATAAATACAGTACATCTTTCTGCGAGTTTTATCGGGTTTTGGGACGAAAGTGCAATTTCCTGAAATTCTCCGGCAATATTGATTCCATATTTGTTGGCCAGTTCGTGCAGAAAACTGCCGGTCCCTGCCGCACATACCTTGTTCATATCAAAATCCAGGGGATAGCTGTTTGTAACGGAAATATATTTGGCATCCTGGCCGCCTATTTCAAAGATAGTGTCTATCTCCGGGTCTATTTCAACTGCCCCTCTGGCATGAGCGGTTATCTCATCTATAAAAAGATCAGCATTTAAAAAGTCACCTACCACATTTCTTCCTGAACCGGTGGTCGCTACACCTTTGATCACTATTCTTTTGTCAGCTTCATCCCTGACGGTTTTAAGAAGGGTTTGGGTAACTTCAATAGGTTTTCCCCTGGTGTGTATGTATGATTTATGAATTATATCCTTTTTTTCATTTATTATTGCATACTTGGTTGTTGTTGATCCTATATCCAGGCCAAGATAGGCAGGGATTTCCTTTCCGGAAATTACAGCCCTGACCCTATTGTCTTCATCAAAATGGGTTTTTCCTATTACGAGGCGCGGAGCAACCGGCAGGTTATCATAAAGCCCGTCTGTTTGTACTCCGAGGAGTTCAGGCCTTACTTTATTTCTAATGCTTTTTTCCATGGCCTGAAGTGCGACGCCGATAGCACCGGCTGATGCGTTGTATTCCGGGACGATTAACCCCGGAAAATACTTTCTGAACGCCTTCACCTGTATCTCATTCATTGAAAGGCCGCCGATAAACAGGATGGGGTCTTCAAGCACCCTGTTGGACACTATAGTGCTTATGTAGTTCCTGGCGTTTCCAAGGTGTAGCCCGTATATGATATCTTCAAGCCGCTCACCCTTGTTCTGGAGATGGATCATGTCTGATTTTGTAAATACTGTACACCTGCATGCGACGTGGGACGGCCTGTCACTTTTTAGCCCGAGTGTTATAAAGTCCTGAAGAATCCTGTCTACATCCTGATCCCTGACATTCTTCCTCATGTCATAGATTGATGTTGCAAGGCGCTGTGCCTGCTGATCAATAAATGACCCTGTTCCGGAGGCGCATGGTCCGTTTGTGTTGAAGTATTCAAGATCCCATACGCTATTGTTGTGCCCGATCTGAAAAAGGGCTGTGTCCTGGCCGCCCATACTGATTATTGATCTTGCATCCGGTTCAATGAACAGGGCGCCTTTTACCTGGCATATGGTTTCAAATTCATAAAATCCGTCAAGTTTGGCGCTTATTTTTTCCCCATGGTTTCCTGTGAACGCGACAGCAGTTATGTTGTCTTCGCCAAACATGCCGAATTCACTGGTGAGAAGGTTATGAACAGCCTCTTCTATCATGCCTAAATGGCGGCGATAAGGAGATTCATATACTATCTCTCTGTTATCGTTTATGACAACAGAATTGATACTTACCGAACCGGCGTCAATACCTATATAATATTTTTTGGAATCCTTCAGATCAGTATAGTGATTCATGCATCCCTTCAATTTTAATTTTAAAGTAAAATTTTCAGATATTGTGACATAGAATGCAAATAATGAAAGTATATGTTACTTGGCAGTATAGAAAAAATTTCCATCATGTTTCTGTTCCATGATCCGCCCCTTTATTCTCAATTCCTTGATTAACCTCTCTGTTTCAATCCGGTTCAGATTCAGAGATTTTGAGATATCATCCGGAGTGACAGGGCGCCTTCTGGCCATTTCAAATATCCGGTCGATTTTTGAATCAGTGATATCACCCCTGTTTTTGAACGGCAAGGCAGCAATCACTTCTGTATTTCCTCCGAAATATTTTTGAGCCTCTTCGAGATCCGTTTTACTGACAGAAATTGCATTCTGATCTGCCGGTGGTCTTACAACCGTATTCAGTTGCACCCTGTCAGGTGAGATATCCCTGATGCACTTTCTAAGCCCCGAAAACTCCTTTTCATTATCATTTATACCTTTAAGGAGCACAATCTCCAGAAAAAAATCCTTTTTATATTCCTTCCGCATCTCCTTCAAACCATGGAGAATTTTATTTAGATCGAGGTCAGGGTGCGGACGGTGAATTTTTTTATGTGTCTCTTCATATACTGAACAGAGGGTCGGCATTAATATATCAACACCAATGCATCTCTCTCTTATATCTTTTTTCCAGAGGAGAGAGCCGTTTGTCAAAAGTGCAACAGGTATAGATGTAATATTTTTTATCTCAGAAGTCAAAACCCCTATATCACGGTTGAGGGTCGGCTCGCCTGATCCCGCAAGTGTTATGATGTCAGGATGGGTCTTCGAAAGAACAATCTCAAGCTCTTCAATAATTTCAGGGACACTTGAAAAGGATGACGGTTCCATTATAAGGTCAGTAGTCCTGCCTACCTCACAATAGACACAGTTATAGCTGCATGTCTTACATGGTATTAGATCAATACCTAATGAAAGCCCGAGCCGCCGTGACGGGACCGGACCGAATATATGGGGCATACTATTTTCTCCAGCAAAAGAAATAAAAAGAATAATAAAAATAAGGGGATTACACAAGTAAAAATTGATATCACTGATCTTGACAGAAAGTGTTTACTCATATAGATTTCAACCATCTGCGTAAATGTCATGTCAACTTTTTTCTGTCATTTCGGGCGAAGCGAGAAATCCTGTATTAAATGGAGTTTTAAAAGGATCTCTCCCGATAGCTGAGTTGACAGACGACACGATATCTACTCTCACGCTACGTGCCTCAGGAGGTTATAATGGGACCTGTTTTACGATGGTTATTCTTTATTATCGTTCTTGCCGGAATCGGTTATGCAATATATTATTATTCACGGCCTGAACCATTACTGGTCAAGCTGGTAAAGGTTGACAGGGGTACTGTTGAGAACACTGTAGCCAATACGAGGGCAGGGACAATAAGCGCCTGCAGGCGAACAAGGCTTTCTCCAAGCATGGGGGGGCAGATCGCAAAACTCCCTGTCAAGGAAGGGGACAGGGTTAAAAAGGGCGATCTCCTCATAGAGCTATGGAATAAAGACCTTATGGCAGAACTTACCCTTGCAAAGAGTGAGGTGCAGGCAGCCAAATCGAGATCCATAGCCGCCTGTCTGCAGGCAGAGGTTGCTGAAAGGGAGGCAAACAGGCTTAAGGAATTAAGAAAGATAGGAGCTTCATCTGAAGAGCAGACAGACAGAGCTGTAACACAGGCAAAGGCGTTACAGGCAGACTGTGAAGCTTCAAAGGCTTCGGCCCTTATGAGTGAATCACGTATAAAGGTGGTGGAGGCCAATCTTGAGAGGACACGTCTTCATGCACCCTTTGACGGGGTAATAGCTGAAGTGACAGGAGAACTGAACGAATATCTTACTCCGTCACCTCCAGGAATCCCAACTCCGCCTGCTGTCGATCTCATAGATGACTCATGTTTTTATGTTACTGCGCCTATTGATGAGGTTGATGCGCCAAAAGTGAAACAGGGGCTTGAGGCAAGAATTTCGCTTGATGCCTTCAGGGAAAGGTCATTTCCCGGTATTGTAACCAGGATAGCCCCATATGTTATGGACAGGGAAAAACAGGCAAGGACCGTGGATGTTGATGTCAGGTTCAAAGATGCAGATGTTATAAATGAAATGCTTGCAGGGTACAGCGCTGATGTGGAGATAATCCTTGACTCAAGGGCAAACACCCTGAGGATACCAACTGAGGCCATACTTGACGGAAAAAGGGTATTTCTGTTTGATCCGGCCTCGGAGACAATAAAGGAAAGGATAATCGAAAAGGGTATTTCAAACTGGGCCTATTCAGAAATAATATCCGGTTTGAATGAAGGGGACAGTATTGTCCTGAATGTGGATATCGCGGGTGTTGAAGACGGTGCAGCCGCTGAGATCAGTGAAGAGGAAGAATGATCCGGCTACAGGAAATAGAAAGAGTTTTCAGGGTAGGGGAAGAGGATGTGCATGCCCTTGACCGGGTGACTATTGATATCGGTGCAGGGGAATATGTTGCCATAATGGGGCCGTCAGGGTCCGGCAAATCCACCATGCTCAATATTATAGGTCTTCTTGACCGGCCTGACAGGGGCACATACTACCTGGATAATGTAAATACAACCGAACTTGATGATGACAGACAGGCATCCATAAGAAGACACAGGATAGGTTTTGTGTTCCAGTTCTTTCATCTGGTGCCGAGACTTACCGCTTATGAGAATGTTGAACTCCCGCTTATCCTTGCGGGGGTTGATCCAAGAGAAAGAAAGGAGCGGGTTAAAAAGGCCCTTTCAAATATGGAGCTTTCAAACAGGTCTGCCCACAGGCCTGACCAGCTTTCAGGCGGACAACGTCAGAGGGTGGCTATTGCAAGGGCAATAATCATGGAACCCGGCGTTATACTTGCGGATGAACCTACAGGAAACCTTGACCGCAATTCCGGCACAGAGGTCATAAGTATACTTGAGGGTCTTAACAAAAATGGCATTACCCTGCTTATGGTTACCCATGACCCGGCACTCTCGAAACGGGCAGGCAGAAGGGTTCATATGACAGACGGAAGGGTTTCAGGGGATACGGGTTCAGTGTAAAATGAGAATACCGGATATCTTCATATTCAGCTTCAGGGCCTCATCCGGGCACAGGACCAGAACACTTCTTATGCTCCTTGCAATGGCAATAGGCGTGGCCTCTGTGATCATCTTTACCTCGTTAGGCGAAGGGGCAAAAAGATATGTGACAAGGGAATTCTCATCGCTGGGTACAAATCTCCTGATCATACTGCCGGGACGGTCAGAGACAACAGGCGGGCCACCACCGCTATTGGGCCAGAACCCGAGGGATCTGACCCTTGAGGATGCCATTGCCCTTACCCGAAGTTCTCATATCAAATATGTTGCGCCCATAACAGTCGGTTCAGCGCCAGTAGCCTATAAAGAAAAAAACAGGGAGGTCATCATTCTGGGCTCTACACCCAATATCTTTGAGGTGAGACAGCTTTCAACAGCACAGGGTGAATTTCTGCCTCCAGGTGATCCTTCTATAGGGGCTGCTGTATGCGTGCTTGGATTTAAGCTTAAAAAGGAGCTTTTCGGCAATATTACACCCCTGGGCGAATGGGTGCGTATCGGAGACAGGCGATTCAGGGTAATAGGCGTACTTGCCAAAAAGGGGCAGTCTCTGGGCATGGACATGAGTGATGTGGTAATCATACCTGTGGCATCTGCGCAGGCCCTTTTTAATACATCTGCCCTTTTCAGGGTCATGGTTCAGGCAAGCGGCAACAAATCCATAGACAAGGCAAAGGAGAGCATCATCAGGATCATCCGCGAAAGGCATGATAATGAGGATGATATTACCATCATAACACAGGATGCGCTTCTTTCCACCTTTAACAGGGTGCTGACTGCCCTTACCCTGAGCATTGCAGGGGTGGCGGCCATAAGCCTTCTTGTGGCTGGCATACTCATCATGAATGTGATGCTGATAGCCGTTTCGCAGAGAAGATCAGAGATAGGGCTTCTTAAGTCAATCGGCGCAAAAAACGGCCAGATACTCTGTCTTTTTCTTGTAGAATCAGGTCTCCTCTCTTTAACAGGCGCTATGGCAGGGGTGATTATCTCCCTTATTATCATATACGTGTTCGGGCGCATGGTACCGGCATTTCCGGTAACCATACCCCTGTGGGGCTTTTCCGCTGCTGTAGGGATTGCCCTTGCAGCTGGAATTGTGTTTGGCGTTATGCCGGCAAGACGTGCATCTGCCCTTGATCCTGTTGAGGCGTTGTCAAGGAGGTAGAAGGGTGTATATAAAAGATTCAATAAGACTTTCATTTGGTGCGCTCAATGATCAGAGAATGAGGAGCTTTCTCACCGCTATGGGTATCGCAGTGGGCATTGCTTCTGTAGTGCTTCTTACATCCCTTGGCGAGGGGCTGCACAGGTTTGTCCTTGCCGAATTCACCCAGTTCGGGACCAATCTTATTGCGGTCAACCCTGGCAAAACCGAGACTGTTGGTATGGCAGGTGCCATTATCAACAATGTTCGCCCCCTTACCATGGAAGACGCCCTTGCAGTTCAAAGTGTTCCCAAGATTGAAGGTGTAATACCCTTTATCCAGGGTAATGCCCCTGTTGAGTATGAAAGCAGGATCAGGCATGTAAATCTATTCGGTGTCGGCCCTAAGGTGCCTGAGGTCTGGAAAATAGGAGTCGCTGTCGGAAGGTTTCTTCCGGAGGATGATCCCAGGACACCAAGGGCATTTGTCGCCCTTGGAGGCAAGGTAAGGAAGGAGCTTTTTGGTGATGTGAATCCCCTGAATAAAAAGGTAAGGATCGGGGGCGAGCGTTATATTGTTTCAGGGGTAATGGAACCAAAAGGGCAGATGCTCGGGTTTGACCTTGATGATGCGGTATACATCCCCACGCGCAGGGCGCTTGCCATGTTCAACAGAGAAAGCCTCATGGAGATCGATCTTTTATACAAAGAGGGAACCAATTCAGAGGCAATAGTAAAAGATATCAAACAATTGCTGATATCAAGACACGGTTCAGAGGATTTCACAATAACAACACAGGATCAGATGATGGATGTGCTTGGTTCAATACTGAATATCCTCACAATAGCCGTGGGCGCACTTGGAGGCATCTCGCTTGTTGTTGGAGGTGTTGGGATTCTTACCATAATGACTATTGCTGTAAATGAAAGAACCACCGAGATTGGTCTCTTAAGGGCAATAGGCGCTGGGCGAGGCCAGATACTGGTTGTTTTTTTAGGGGAGGCAGTGGTTCTCTCAGCCCTGGGAGGTCTCGCAGGCCTTTTAGTGGGCACAACAGGCGCTATACTCCTTAACATATTTATACCAGCGATTCATACACATACACCATGGACATATGTAGTGTTATCAGAAATTACTGCTGTGTTTATCGGTCTTATAGCAGGAGTCCTTCCGGCAAGGCATGCTGCCATGCTTGATCCTATAGATGCCTTAAGGGCGGAATAGGGGTTAAAATATTATGACAACCTTTCTTCTTGTTAGACACGCCGAGGCCGATTATTCCGGGCCTAAGAAATGGGGAGTAACAGGCTGGGGAGGGGATATTGCCCCTCTTACGACAAAGGGAATAGCGCAGGTGAAAGAAAAAGGCCCTGAGCTGGCAGGTTTTGAGCCTGATATTATCCTATGCTCCTCAATGTCAAGGGCGGTTCAGACTGTCCTTCTTCTTAAGGAATATATGAACGGAGTCCCTGTCAATATAGAATTTGACCTTCATGAATGGGTTCCTGACAGACTATTTAAGTGGCAGACCCTTCAGGAGGTAACGCATTTTATTGATGAGATGAATGAAAACGGATGTGAATGGCCGGATGGTGTAGAAAAAAGATGGGAGCCCTTTTCGCATGTAAGAAACAGGGTGTTTAATGTGCTGAAGAGATACACCAGGTATGACAGGGTCTTTGTACTGTGTCATGCCATGCTGATATCATCCCTTATCTTCATGGATCATTATGAAGAGATAAAAAACCTTGAGGCCTTTGAATATGTACTGTACTAAAAAATCAGCTTTAAACCTTAAGAAATACGTCGCTAAGACATTTGCATAAAGAAGGAGAACTCGTTATGACCGGTAAAAAACAGGATTTTTCCATATTGTACGAACTTAAACTGGAATACTCTCCGGTTGGAGTAAGATTCTCACCTTCACAACCTGAAAACCTGGCAAGGTTGAATAATAAACTCGCTCTGTGTGAAATGCTTCGAGCAGCCCAGAATGGGAATGCCTTTTATGCAGACAATGAAAATCACTCCTGTGAAGCCGGTCTGTATGTGCTTGGGCAGGGTGAAATTAATAAATCTTTTCTTAACGGGAGATACGGGGCAGGGCTAAAGATATTTTCAGGTATAAGGGCTGCAAGCAGACTTTATGATCATATTCCCGTATTAAGCCCTGGGGTAGTGGATTATCTCTCCTTTTCGCCTCTTAAGCAGGCGGAGTTTGAGCCGGATCTTATAATCATAGTTGCTGATACCCATCAGACTGAGATCATCCTGAGGGCATTGAGTTACAATACTGCACAGGTATGGACAAGCAGATATACACCTGCTATCGGATGCGCTTGGATTTTTATCTATCCATATAAGACCGGAGAGGTGAATTACAGCATAACCGGACTTGGGCATGGCATGAAAAGGAGAAAGCTCTATCCCCAGGGAAAACAGATTATCTCAATTCCTTCCGACCTGTTTCCGTTATTTTTCAGTTCGCTGAGCGAAATGGAATGGGAACTCCCAGCCTATAAACAGGATGGAGATGAATTTGTTAAAAAATTACATGAAAGTATGTAACGGCCCGAAAAGGCAGA
>CAZSZQ010000057.1:0-18164 GCA_964610475.1 uncultured Desulfatiglans sp. | reverse complement strand
GGAGAGCGGTACGTTCGCAACGTACAGGCCGTCGGTTCGATCCCGATCATCTCCATCACATTAAACTTTTCAAAACAGGCATGGGTCTGTGAGAATAATTAATGCATAAATGCTTATCCATATATCCCCTTCAGCTGTTTTTGAACTAATAATATACTTATTCCTGACGGAGAATCATAAATGAATAGAAATGCAACAATAAACCGTAAGACAAATGAAACAGATATCAGGATTGTTATTGACCTGGATGGGAAGGGTAAAGCTTCCGTAAAAACAGGTGTTCCATTTATGGATCATATGCTGAATCTGATGGCGGCTCATGGTTATATGGACTGTGAGATATATGCTGATGGCGATATTGATATAGATTATCATCATACTGTTGAAGATATCGGTATCTGTTTCGGCATGGCAATCAATAAGAGCCTCGGTGACAAAAAGGGAATCAGGCGTTACGGACAGGCAACAGTGCCGATGGATGAGGCCATGTCAAGTGTTGTGATTGATATATCAAACAGACCTTTTCTGGCCTATCGGGTATCAGTTAATAACAGTAATGCTGGCAATTTTGATATCGAGCTTTTGGAAGAATTTTTCAGGGCATTTGTAAACTATTCGGGTATTACCATGCATGTTGATATGATAACCGGTAAAGACCCTCATCATATAGCCGAATCTATTTTCAAGGCATTTGGTAAAGCCCTTGATATGGCAACATCAGTTGAAGAAAGACTGAATGGTAATGTTCCATCTACTAAAGGGTTTTTATAGCAAACAGCTTGTATCCTTAAAAGGATAACAACATGGTAGCTTATAAATATCAAAATATGTTTAAACAATATTGCCTCTTTATTTGCTGCATGCTTCTTTTTTGTGGGTGTGCAAAAAGCAAACAGGTTAATACAGTGTTTCCTGAAACGCCAATAGAACCATGTAAAATTGCATTTTTGGGTTTTAAACCGGCTATCCTCCAAGGCCATGAACCAGACCTGTTTCATAACACATTACTAAATACAATGGTAAGCTCTGAACCGGTAAATCTGTATTTAACCGAAAAATTGTCTGATAAACTCTATTCCCTTATTATAGGTTTCAGCGATTATGAGATAATTAATCTTCGTGGAATCCCGACCACAGAATCTTACAAAGAAGGTAATACTGATGAGATTGAAGTCATCAAAGCCGTTGGGAGGGATTTCTCAGCAGATCTTGTTATAACAGGGTATGTCTACAGGATGCGTGAGCGTGAGGGGAGCAAGTATTCAGTAATCAGCCCTGCGTCGGCTGCCTTTGATATATATAATAAATATTGAAGAAGGTTCCATTTTATGGAAAGGAAGTTTTGATAAAACGCAAAAATCCCTGAGTGAGAACCTTCTTGATTTCAAATCGTTCATAAAATTCAAAGGCAAATGGGCGGATGTATATAGTCTTGCTGAAACCGGATTGAAAGAATTATTAGATGATATGCCATTTAAAAAAAAATGATATACCGATATCGGGTATATGGCTGGAATATTTTTCTTTTTTCTTAACAGAAAACAGATTTAACCGCAAAAACCCGCTTTTTCATCATTGACAATATAAAATTCGTTAATATAATAAAATATTTATCTAAAAAATTAGTATTAACATATTACCATATTGGAACCTTGGTGAATTAAACCCATGTCCATCAAATAAGACAAATCGAAGGAATAAAATGGATCACTATCAGGTAGCCAAGGAAGAGATAAAAAGATCTGCTGATATTGTAGAACTTATCGGGCAATATGTTCAATTGAAAAAGGCTGGTTTAAATCATATAGGTTTATGTCCGTTTCATGGTGATAAGGATCCTTCATTTACTGTAAGCCAGTCAAAGCAGCGATTTCATTGTTTTGGTTGTAAAAAAGGGGGTGATGTTTTTTCTTTCTGGATGGAGTACCACAAGGTTTCATTTCCTCAGACAATAAAAGACCTTGCCGAAAGATACGATATAGTACTGCCTGAAAAAAAGATAACACCGGAACAAAAACGGGAATTTGATATTAAGGAAGAACTGTACAGGATTAATAGTGCTGCTTCACGCTATTATAACTATATTCTTGAAAAAACAGACAGAGGTAAAAAAGGGATAGAATATTTTAACAAACGGTCAATCAACCCTGAAATCATAGATAAATTCAAATTGGGTTATGCCCTTGATGAATGGGACGGGCTGGCAAGTTTTTTGTCCGGCAGGAAGATTGATCTTGAAAAGGCTGGAAAGGCAGGCCTTCTTATAGCAAAAAAAAACAACGGTTATTATGACCGGTTCCGGGGACGAGTAATATTCCCTATTTTTGATATGGAGGGGAGGGTTACAGGGTTTGGTGGCAGGGTACTTGATAATTCTCTTCCAAAGTACCTGAACACACCGGAAACACCTGTCTTCCATAAAAGTGACTTATTATACGGATTAAATACAGCCTTCAGTCACATACGGGAAACAGGCCGTGTAATTATTGTCGAGGGCTATATTGATGTACTGGCATTAAATAATCATGGATTTTACGGGGCTGTCGCAACACTGGGAACTGCACTCACTCAGAATCATATTAGGAGGCTAAAGGGTTTTGCAAAAGAGATTATTGTAGTATTTGATTCAGATAACGCAGGTAAAAGTGCTGCTATTAAAAGCCTGCCCATGTTTCTTAATGAAGGGCTTACGGCAAGGGTCGTTATTTTACCGGAAGGTCATGACCCTGATACATTTGTTAATAATAACGGGTTGGATGCCTTTTTAAAACTTTTAGATGATTCAATTCCTTTATTTGACTTCTATACCGAATCAAAATTGATGGGTGTTGAATCAGGAGTTACCGGAAAGATTGAGCTTCTGAAAGAAGTTATCCCGGTCCTTTCGGAAATTACAAGTGATCTTCAAAGATCTGTATATATTAAACACTTTTGTGGCAGGTGTAATATCTCTGAATCAATAATTCTTGATGAAATTAAAAGGATCAGGAATACAGTATCAGCAAAGGGTAAAAACGGAAAACTTGAATCAAAAATAGATGGATCAAGGGTTAAGAACCTGAAAGAATATGACCTTATCAATCTTTTAGTTCATTTTCCTGAAACGGCATCCCGGATTTTGCAGGATGATTTCAGATTTTTATTATCGGACAGTATATTAATAAAGATTTTCAACAGGCTTGCCGAAATTTATAGACTGGAGCAGAAAATAATCCCGGAAAAAGCCCTTGAGATTATGCAGGAAGGAGAGGAAAGGACGTTTTTTAATGAGATTATGCTTTCTGATCCTATATTTAAAAAAGACAATGTTAAACAGGCTATTGCAGATTTTGAAAAACGGATTCAAAGGATATTGATTCAGAAATCCATTATCGATGCAAAAGATTCGGGTAACATTGAAAAAGTAAATGAAGTATATAAATTAAAACTTAGTAAAATCTCTAAAAATGTTTAACCTGATAAAGGGAAAACTACTGAGGAATAGACATTACCATATATGAGTAATTATCAGGAGGGGAAGTATGACAAATAAATCTGATATGCATAATTTGAAGCGGTTAATAGAGATCGGCAAGGATAAGGGCTATATTACATATGAAGAATTGAATGACGATCTGCCGGATGAAATTATCTCTTCAGAGCATATCGACGATGTGATGATGATGTTTGAAGAATTGGATATTATGGTTATCGACGAGGCAGCAAAAAATGAGATAGAAAAATCCAGAAAATTAAAGAAAAAGAAAGAGAAAGAGCTGGAAAAAGAGGATTTCAGTGCTGATATAGTTGATAACTCAACCAGGGTCTCTGACCCGGTAAAGATGTATCTCAAAGAAATGGGTTGTATATCTCTTCTTACAAGAGAAGGGGAAGTTGATATAGCAAAGAGGATTGAAGAAGGTGAGAAAGATACTCTTGAAATGCTCCTAAAATGCTTCGTGGGTATTGAATATATTATTGATCTTGGAGAAAAACTAAAGACAGGAGAGGTCAAATTAAAGAATATAATAAATGATCCTGATTATGAGGAAAATCATGCTCAGATTGGTGAAAAGAGGGAACACCTGATAAAACTGATTGATAATATCAAGTCCTTATATAATGAGTATTGCAGGATAAAAACAGAAATATCCAAGAAGAGTTGTACTTCTGCAAAAAAGAAAAAGTTAACAGATAAGATGACAAAAATATATGGCCAGATTGTCGAACTGATATGCAGCTTTAAAATGGAAAAGGGACAGCTGGACAGGATGCTGGATCTGCTTCATAAAATAGTTATTGATTGCGAAAGAGCAGACCGTCATATATCAGAATGTGTGATAAAGGCCGGAGGAAAATCAATCACATACATTAAAAAATGTATTAACAGTATTCCGAAAAATACAAAGGATAATGATATAGTAACACCGCTTAAAAGAAAAAAATCGGAATTGATTCTTTTAAGATCAGAGATAAACGATGCTCAAAAAATGATAAAAGATGTAAAAGATAAAACAAATATGACCAGCAGGGATCTGAGGGAAACTCTTGACAGGGCAAGAAGCAGTTTTGAAAAATCCAAGCTTGCCAAAAAGGAGCTTATCCAGGCAAACCTCAGGCTTGTTGTAAGTATTGCTAAGAAATACACAAATAGAGGACTTCAGTTTCTTGACCTGATTCAGGAAGGAAATATTGGTCTTATGAAGGCCGTTGAAAAATTTGAATATCAGAGGGGATACAAATTCAGTACTTATGCTACATGGTGGATCAGACAGGCAATCACAAGGGCTATTGCCGATCAGGCGCGGACTATCCGTATACCTGTGCATATGATTGAAACAATAAATAAACTGATAAGGACATCAAGATATCTTGTGCAGGAACACGGGCGTGAACCAACGCCAGAAGAAATTGCCGAAAAGATGGAGTTTCCCCTTGAAAAAGTACGCAAAGTCCTGAAGATAGCCAAAGAGCCAATTTCACTTGAGACACCCATAGGCGAGGAAGAAGACAGCCATCTTGGTGATTTCATAGAAGATAAAAAGGTTATTTCTCCCGGTGAAGCAGTGGTCAATCACAGCCTTGGTGAGCAGACAAGAAAGGTACTTACATCTCTTACACCAAGGGAAGAGAAGGTGCTAAGAATGAGATTTGGTATAGGTGAAAAATCTGATCATACACTTGAAGAGGTTGGAAGGGACTTTAATGTAACCAGAGAAAGGATCAGGCAGATCGAGGCAAAGGCCCTTAGAAAGCTAAGGCATCCCAGTAGAAGCAGAAAACTAAAAAGTTTTATTGAAAGGTAATATTTTTATCTCTATTTTTTCTTGACAAAAAGTGTTTCAGGCTGCATTTTATACAGCTTGAAACAATCAGCTCTTTAAAGGGCCCATAGCTCAGCTGGAAGAGCCACCGGCTCATAACCGGTAGGTCCCTGGTTCGAACCCAGGTGGGCCCATTATGAAAGGCAAAATGTTTATTTTAAAATATACAAATAAAAATCTCGAAAGAGATAGCTATCAGAAAGGGCGCCTCATTAAAGATGCGCCCTTTCTTTTTTCATAAAGTACTGATACAGTTTATACCTGGTTTTTTAAGAGCAGATATATGATTACCAGCCTGAAAAAAATAATGGATATTATTGACGAGATAGCCCCTCTTGCTCTTGCTGAGAAGTGGGACAACCCAGGCCTTCAGGTCGGCGCCTTTGACCAGGAAATAAATAAGGTTCTGATTGCCCTTGATCCTACTTTGGAGGTTATAAGCGAGGCTAAAACCTCTAATGCCCAATTGATTATTACTCATCATCCACTGCTCTTCAATTCCATATCATGCATCGATTTCAATACATATCCGGGAAATATCATACATGAGGCGATAAAAAATGATATAGCAATCATCGCTGCTCATACAAACCTGGATTCTGCAAGAATGGGAATAAACTACTTTCTCGCCCGTATACTTGATATTCCTGATGCTGTGGTATTGGATCCAAAGGAGTTAAATGGAATGACCGGTTATGGTCTTGGTATAATCGGGAATCTTTCTGAATCCATTGACCTCTTTTCCTATACCATGAAGGTAAAAAAGAACCTGGGAATCAATGCAGTCAAAGTAACAGGATCAGATGACTCGGCTGTTAAGCGTGTTGCCGCACTTGGAGGATCTGGCAGTAATTTCATCGCTTTAGCAGCCGAAAAAAAAGCTGACCTTTTTATAACAGGAGACATCGGCCACCACGATGCCCTGACTGCCAGGTCCTTAAATATAAATGTGATTGATGCGGGTCATTTTTCAATGGAAAGAGCTGCTTTAAAAGGTTTTCAAAAACAGCTGAAAGAAAAGCTGGCAATATTAAATATGGATATTGTCCTGGAATTATATGAAGATGAAATTGACCCTGTCAGAATACTGTAATTATCAATTACTAAATCATAGGGGGAATAGAATTGAAAGATAACCTAAAACAACTGATCCTGCTTCAGGATTGTGACAACAAAATTAAAGCAAACCATATAAAACAGGATTCCGTGCCTGTCAGAATTAAAAGGCTTATAGATGAATATGAGATAGCATCCGGTATTTTCAAGTCCAAATTTGATAAACTTGATTTACTTGAAAAGGAAAGAAGGTCTCACGAAAAGGATATACAGGTTATTGAAAGCAAGGCGCTAAAAAGCCAGGAAAAACTTAGTAACATAAAATCAAATAAAGAGTATACTGCAGCGCTAAAAGAGATTGAAGATATTGAAAAAGAAAGGGTAAAAATAGAAGATGTATTGCTCCGGATTTTAGAAGATATAGAATCGCTTAAAAAGGAGTGCAATGAAATAAAAGGTGAGAAGGAAAAACTTAATGAGAAATTTGATATAGAAAAAAGGGAGATAGAAAAGGAACTCTTTGAACTCAATAAAGAAGCTGAAGTGCTTCTGAAACAAAGGACAGAATATTATACCGCAGTTGACAACAAAATGCTTAAGACCTATGATCTGTTGCGCACCAGACGGGCAGGAGTTGCAATAAGCGCTGTAATAGGTGGCATATGCCAGACATGTCATCTGGAAATTCCGCCTCAAAAATTTAATGAACTTCAAAGATGCAACGAAATGATGTCTTGCCCTCACTGTAACCGGCTTATATACTGGGGTGAGGATCAATTTTTCGTAAACCTGTTAAATGATATTTGTAGTAGAGGTATTTGACATATTAGAGCAGGCCTGATGACCGCCGCTTTGCTTTAATGCAAAAGGGGAGGAAAGTCCGGGCTCCTCAGGACAGGATGCTGGATAACGTCCAGTCCCGGTGACGGGAAGGAAAGTGCAACAGAAAGTAAACCGCCTGCTTTATCGCAATTGCCTTAAGGCATGGCAAGGGTGAAACGGTGAGGTAAGAGCTTACCAGTCCTGGCGGTGACGCCGGGAGCTAGGCAAACCCCATCCGGAGCAAGACCAAATAAGGAGGAGTTTGAGGGTGGTCCGC
Source organism: uncultured Desulfatiglans sp. (assembly GCA_964610475.1). Taxonomy (GTDB): domain Bacteria; phylum Desulfobacterota; class DSM-4660; order Desulfatiglandales; family HGW-15; genus JAAZBV01. The sequence continues at coordinate 10,706 of CAZSZQ010000057.1, read as the reverse complement.
CCGATTCTCCGGGTAGGTCGCTTGATCCTGATGGTAACATCAGGACTAGATGAATGGTCATCATTCAGGAGTGTTTTTACATTTCTGAAAACAGAACCCGGCTTATGGCCTGCTCTAATTTAAATAACCGGTTATTTCAAATGAATCTGCTTATATTATCAATCATTTGTTTTAAAAGACCTCCAACAATCTGAAAGCACAGAATTGCAGCAATCGGAGAAATATCAAGTCCTCCGATGGTTGGTATGATCTTACGAAAGGGGAACAGTAAAGGTTCGCTTATTCCATAAACCGTCTGAACAACAGGGTTGTGAGGATCCGGACTTACCCATGACAGTAATGCCCCAATAATAATTATCATTGAGAAAAAACCCGTAAAGAGCTGGAGTATAAGTGTCAAACCTTCTATGATGCCGTGGGAGATATGAAAAGCGGGTGAAACTGTGATAATACTGTGTAATAAAAAAGAAAGCAGGCTGTATATCGATATGATTACTGCGAAAGCAAAATATGAGAAAGACTTTCTGGGGATACCAAGCCGTGAAGCTAATGAACCCAGCGGGAGAAAGGCCCTTTGTAATATGCTAATAATAAAGGTATGGGTTCTGTCGCCTGACAATATAGTGATAAACCATACTGCCATATAGAATTGAAACAGCATCTGAAAGAGGTTTAAAAAACTGGCTGCTACTCCGGACAATAACGTGAAACGATTCGTGGTAATATATAATAACCCCCTTATAACAACCAGGCCAAAGACGCTTAGTAATACAGATTTGAAATCATCACGAATTATTACCTTAGATGGTTTTAAAATAGGATCGGTAATCCTGTATATTAGACTGTAAATCTGGTTGAAATTTACTTCAACGGGTCTGATAAGGAGTCTGACAAGGAGTAAAACTACTAGAAAATCAACTACTGCCTTAATAAGAATCATAAAAGTTCCTCTTGGATTGTTTATTGTTTGTAATTTATACTACAGTAGTGAATAATTCAACCTGAATATGTAATACGGTTTTTAAATGGACTAAAAATAATATGAAAAAAAAACAAACTGATAGCATTTATACAGATATAGAAGTAAAGATTATAACAAGATCTTCAAGAAATGAAATAGTATCCGGAGCAGGAGATGCAATAAAAATCAAGGTTACTTCCCCTCCTGTAGATGGAAAGGCTAACAAGGCCGTTATAGAAATGATTTCAAAATATTCAGGTATCCCGAAAAAAGATATTGAAATCCTGTCAGGCGAGAAATCAAGAAACAAGAAAATAAGGATACATGGTGTTTCAGATCACAGTAGATTTCTATTGTAAAATCCGGGTTAAATGCTGTAAGGATGAAACCCTAAACATGAAACTGCATGCCATAAAGCTGTTTGAACCTGCCGTTACGATTAATAAGCTCCTCGTGGGAACCTGATTCAACTATCTCTCCTTTTTCAAGCACAAAGATCCTGTCAGCATTTCGGATTGTACTTAACCTGTGGGCAACAATAAAGATCGTGCATTTCCCCTTCAGGGACTCTATTGATTTCTGAATTAACTCTTCACTTTCAGCATCAAGTGCTGAAGCAACTTCGTCAAGTATCAGGATGTTGCTATTCATAAGTATTGCCCTGGCAATGGCAATTCTTTGCTTCTGGCCTCCCGAAAGCAGGGTACCTCTGTCTCCAACGACTGTCTCATAGCCATCGGGAAAGCCGATAATAAAATTATGAGCATGCGCTTTTTTTGCAGCTTCTATTACCGCTTCCATGTTCATATTTAAAAAACTACAGTTGATATTATTAGCGATACTGTCGTTAAAAAGCAGTACTTCCTGGTGTACTATCCCTATTTGTTTTCGAAGAGATTTTATTGTAATGTTTCTGATATCTTTATTGTCTAAGATAACACTTCCACCGGTAACATCATAGAATCGGGGGATTAGATCAATCAGTGTACTCTTGCCTGCACCTGTGGAGCCGACAAAAGCTACCATCTCTCCGGCCTTTACCTTGAATGATATATTTTTTAATACCTCATTACCAGGTTCATATGAAAAAGATACATTTTTAAATTCAACTGAATCTTTGTGGGTTAGTAATTCTATGGCTCCGGGGTTATCCTTGATTGAAGGCTGGGTATTCATTATACCAAATACTCTTTCGGTGGAACCCTGGAGTGTTTTCAGATCATTATTTATTTTTGTCAGATTTTTTATTGGCGCATACAATCTGGAGAATGCATAAAAAATGGCTCCAAGGTCACCCGCCGAATGATCAAAAAAAGCATATCCTATTGCCATTATAGACAGTGCCACACTATGAGATATCGTTTCCATCAAAGGACTAAGACCAAGCTGCCAACGATACCAGTGCATTATTTTTTTATAGAGCTGCAAGGCGATCTGTTTGAATTTTTTTGACTGGATGTCTTCAGAACAGAAGCCTTGAATAACCTTCAGGCATAGTAGTGATTCCTGGTAAGATGATGTCACATCAGCTATTGCATCCTGCATCCTTATGGCATGTTTTTTTACCTTTCTCCCGAATAATCGAGTAAATGCAATAATAACAGGCCCAGCAAATGAGACTATCAATGTCATTTTCCAGTCCATATAGAATAAAAAACAGAGGTAACATAATGCCAGAACGGGATTCTGAATTATTCCTAATAATATTTGAGCAATAGTTGTCTGCATTATTGAAAGATCTGCTGTTGATCTGGATATCAGGTTTCCTATTTTATGTTTATGATAAAAACTCTGATGAAGTGAAAGAAAAGTGTCGAAGAGCTTTATCCTCATGTCTGTGATGGCCCTATTTGAGAAAGCAGCAGTAAAAAAGCCGCTTGTATACTCTGAGATTGATTTGAATATAATGGAGACAGCATATATGACCAGGAGAATACCCATGAAACGAACACGGGATATACTTTCCATTATGGTAATTTTAATAATCTCATAATCGGTGATACCGCCTTCACCAAATGAAATCCAGGGTATTGCAAGAGGGACTGACACTGCATCGCTTCCAATGCCCATTTCAATAAAGGTCTTTATGATAAGCAGGGGTATCATTGAAAAGAAAGAGAACAGGAGGGTAAAAAAAAGTGACCAGTAGAACAGTATCCTGTGTTTTTTTACATAGGCAGCTATTTCGTTACCAAGTATTTTGTTCAGCATCTAATCAATATACTCCTTTATATGAGCGGATAATATCCATGATTCTGGTATATCCTGTTATTTGTCCCAAAAGGTCATCGTCAAATGTAACGCTGCATCAAATCAAAGGGTTATTTTTTTAAATTCATCAGCAGATTAATTCCAACTAATGAAAACAGAATATTGGCAGTCCAGGCTGATATAAATGGAGGTAATGTCCCGGCCAATCCCAGTGCCCCTGAAAGTCCCATAGTGACCCACAATAGAAAGCAGAAGGCTATACCGATGGTAATAGAAAGGGGAATTCCGTTTATCTTTTCCCAAAGACCGATAGGGATTGCATAAATTGCTAAAACAATACTTACAAAGGGAAAGGCAATTTTTCGGTAAAGGTTTACCATATCTGTTGTATTGTCATACCCTCCGGCTTTGACATGTTCTGCATGTTTTTTTAACTGCGTGTATGTCATATCCTCTGGTTTTTTCATCCTTCTTGTGAATGTATCAGGCGTTTCCAGTATCTTAAAAGGCAGGTGATCCATTTTTTTTAAACTGTATGAGTTGTCGCTTTCAAGGGATTGTATTTTAGCATTCTTTATTTCCCATGTATCATTTACCCACCTGCATGATTCGCCATTTATTTTTTGGATAAGGCTAAATTGATCGTCAAATAAATAGAATGTTGGCTCATTCATTGTTTTTAATTTTGAATCAAAATATTTAATCCAGTAAATATTGTTTTTTGACTTGTACCATATTTGTGTGCCCCCATAAAACCCTGCAGGTGACTGTTTTTTTACTTCAACTTCCCATATTCTGTTTTGCCTTGAACTTGAATAAGGGATAATTGCCTCTGAAAGAAAAAATGAAAAGAGACTCATGATTACAGAGATTATAAAAACCGGTTTTAATACGGTTAAAATATCAAGACCGCTGGCCTTAATCGCCATAATTTCTCTATTTTTTTTCATAAGGCAGATGACGAAAATAATAGATATCATCATTGCCACCGGTATCATCTGTTCACTAATAAATGGTATTTTATATAGAAAAAAAGCGAGGGTGGAAAATAAGGGCACATCCGCTTTAACAAAATTATCTATTTTCTGGACAAAATCGATTACAAGAAATAGCAGGATAAAGATAAACTGGCATAATAAAAATATCCTGACTATTTCTTTTGAAATATATTTTGTTAATATTTTCATTTATCCGGCACCAAAAAGTATATTACCCGGGTGTTGTTAACTGAGTCTTTCAAGCGCCCAGTCTTCGATATTAATCTCGAGCGATCTGTTTAATAATTCGATTGAAACAACCACCTTATCTCCCTGGCCTTTATGGCGAAGATAGAATCCTGTAAGGTTTTTTAAAGGACCGTCCATTATTCTGATCCTGTCACCGCTCTTCATATATGCCCTGTTCTGAACGGTCTGGTCAGTACCGTTTAATATCATAAGTGACTGGATTTCTTCATCACTGGCCGGGACGGGTTTGCCCTTGAATCCAACAAGCTGAACAACTCCAACTGTTTTTAAGATGTTCAGGTATTCTTCAGGGTCAAGTGAAGTATTCACAAATACATATCCGGGTATAAGCGGTACCAGTATTTTTTTTCTACGATCCCTTCTTCTGCTAATAACCTGGATTTTTGGTAAAAAAACCTCAATAGCTTTCCTGAGAAAACCGTCATATACTTTCTGTTCAAACCGGCTTTTGGTATGAACAGCATACCATTTTCTTGATTCGTTTGTCATTTTAATGCAACCTTGTGGTTTAAAAGCCTGGTTGTAAAACCATTCCTATCAGTCAGGATTTGCATGCTAATAGTTTTTATTACCGCCCTTGTCAAGCTAATTCATTTTAAGGCAGTTCATTTAATCTAAAGTATAAATTGAATATATGTAGTGACTTACGTTCCCTTGACAAATAACGTTGTCAATGTTATTTGGCACTGTTGTGCATTATGTATTGCCAAAAATATCATATTATGAAAAGGAAACATCAATTAATCATCATCATATTGTAATAGAAGGGCCCCTTGGGGTTGGAAAAACCAGCCTTGCAAGAAAGCTGACTAAACGCATAAATGGGCATGAGCTGCTGGAACAGACTGAGGATAATCCATTTCTGGATAAATTTTATAAAGATCCGAAGCGCTACAGGTTTCAGATACAGATGTTTTTTCTGCTGAGGCGTTATCAGCATTCGCTCGATTTGGATCAAATGGACCTTTTCAAAAAAACAATCATCAGCGATTTTCTCTTTGATAAAGACAGAATCTACGCAAAGACCAATCTTGATGACAGTGAATTCTGGTTATATGAACAGTTATATCAGTTATTGAAGAAAAGAATAAAGTCACCAGATCTTGTCGTATTTCTTCAGGCAAAAACTGATATCCTGATTGAAAGGATAAAGAAAAGAAATAGGGAGTATGAGAGATCTATAAATGTGAAGTACCTTGATCAGATTAACCAGGCTTTTAATGATTTTTTCTTTCATTATACAGAATCTCCCTTGCTTGTTGTGAATGCCTCAGAGATAGATTTTGTTAATAAAAAAACGGATTTTGATGATCTGGTAAATGAGATCAACCAGATAAAATCAGGTGTTCAATATTATGTACCAATTAGTTCGAGATAGAGCACCATGTTAACGAATATACCGATAGAGATAATAAATAAAGTCAGTCTGATGCAGGAAAAGGCCGAAGAGATAAGGCTATCCGGTAAAAAAATCGGTCTCTTTCCAACCCTGGGTTTTTTACACGATGGGCATCTTGAATTGTTAAGACAGGGACGAAAACTGGCTGATGTGCTTGTGATGAGCCTGTTTGTTAATCCTATCCAATTTGGTCCCAATGAGGATTTTGAAAAATATCCAAGAGATATAGAAGGGGATATAAAAAAGGCCCATGGTGAAGGGGCTGATATTGTTTTTCTGCCTTCACCAAGAGAAATGTATCCTGATGATTTCCAGAGCAGCGTGAAGGTTGAAACAATAACAAGATTTCTTTGCGGAAAGGCACGCCCAGGTCATTTTGAGGGAGTTACCACAGTAGTGGCCAAGCTTTTCAATATCATAAAACCCCATTTTGCACTGTTCGGGCAAAAAGATTTCCAGCAGGTGGCTGTTATAAAGAGGATGGTCAAAGACCTTAATATGGATATTGATATTTTGGAGGTTCCTACTGTAAGAGAGACTGATGGGCTGGCTATGAGTTCCAGAAATAAATATCTGAATATAGAAGAAAGAAAATCAGCTCTTTGTATCAAGAAGGGTATTGATATGGCTATTGACATGGCGGGTAAAGGAGAATCAAATTGTGAAAAAATCATTAACTCCATAAAAAAACTGATTTTATCACATCCATTCACAAATATAGATTATATAAATATCTGTAATCCTGAAACCCTTGAAGATATAAATATACTAAACGATAAAAGCCTGTTGGCTCTTGCAGTAAAGGTCGGTAATACCAGGTTGATTGACAACTGTATTATATATAAATAATCGCACTGTATAAAACAAATAGCACGGAAAGGAGCATTAGATGAAAAAATCAAATTTTCTATTTACATCTGAATCTGTTACTGAAGGCCACCCTGACAAGGTAGCCGATCAGATTTCTGACCATATTTTAGACAAGATGCTTGAACAGGACAAGTATTCAAGGGTGGCTTGTGAAACCCTTGTTACAACCGGAATGGCAATTATCGCCGGAGAAATAACCACAAAGGCTTATGTTGATATGCCGGAAGTGGTGAGAGATACCATAAAGAGCATAGGATATACAAACTCTGCAATGGGTTTTGACTGTGAGACATGCGCTGTATTGTCATCCATTGACAAGCAGAGCCCTGATATAGCACAGGGTGTCGACGGGGCAGGGCTATTCAAGGAACAGGGTGCTGGTGACCAGGGGTTAATGTTCGGTTTTGCATGCAAGGAGACACCGGTTCTTATGCCTATGCCTATTTATCTTGCTCATAACCTTGCGCAGAGACTTACACATGTGAGAAAATCAGGAAAATTACCGTGGCTAAGGCCCGATGGCAAGACCCAGGTAACAGTACAGTATATTGACGGAAAACCTGTGAGTGTCCACACAGTTGTTATTGCCGCCCAGCATGAGCCTGATGTGGATTACGATACCTTAAGGCAGGCCATTATTGAAGAGGTGATTAAAAAAATTATCCCTCATGAAATGCTCACAAAGGAAACCCAGTTTTTTATTAATACAACCGGTAGGTTCGTTATTGGCGGCCCAATGGGTGACTGCGGGCTTACCGGGAGAAAGATAATACTGGATACATATGGCGGCTTCGGATACCACGGCGGCGGCGCATTTTCAGGAAAAGACCCGTCCAAGGTAGATAGAAGCGCATCCTATATGTGCCGGTACATAGCCAAAAATATCGTTGCAGCAGGCCTTGCTGAAAAATGCGAGATCCAGATTGCCTATACAATAGGCAGGGCAGAACCTGTATCGGTGCTTGTAGGTGCATACAGCACGGGCGTTGTTCCAAGCGCGGAGCTCACAAAGATTGTCCAGAAGGAATTTGACCTGAGACCTGCGGCTATTATTGAAAAGCTTGACCTCTTAAGGCCCATATACCGTAAAACAACCAACTACGGTCATTTTGGCAGAGAGCTTCCTGAATTCACCTGGGAAAAAACAGATATGGTTGAGACACTTAAAAAGGCTGTAAAGTAGTTTATCAATGTGAAAGAAAAACTCTTTTTAAAATAAAAGAAAGAGTTTTCTTTCACACCTTCACTTTCTTCATATAAAATAAATTCTTGACATATTATCAAAAATAAATGTAATCTATATATAAAGATATATGGATATATTGTTATGAAAAGTCTGTTATATTTTAAAGCACTTGCAGACGAAACACGAATCAGATTGTTCAATATCCTGCTCAATCATGAGTTGAGTGTTAACGAACTGGTGTACTTAATGGATATGGGGCAATCCAGGATATCCAGGCATCTCAAGATTATGACAGATTCCGGGCTTCTTCAATGCCGGAGAGATGGCATATGGGCCTTTTATTCTGCATCAAAAGATGGAATAGAAAAAGAATTCGTTGAAGCCATGCGCTCATTTTTCAGAGATGATGACGAATTATCAGAGGATCTTAAAAACGCAACTCTTTTCATTAATGACCGCAGCAAAAAATCAAAACATTTTTTTAACAGGATTGCCCATGAATGGGATGATATACAGAAGCAGATTGTGGGTGATTTTGATTTAAATGGTACAATTTTAAAATGTGTCGATCCGTGTAATTTTGCAGTTGATATGGGGTGCGGAACCGGCAGGCTCCTTTATCTTTTAAAGGATTTTTCAGCCTTTACTGTTGGAGTGGACTCATCACCTGTTATGCTGGAGCAGGCCAGGAAGCTATTTAAGGAAGGAAATGGCGATATCGAGCTGCGCCTGGGAGAACTTGAGCACCTTCCTGTTCGTGATAATGAGGCAGACCTTGTAATTATATCAATGGCGCTTCATCATTTATCTGATCCTGAAAAGGCTGTTGCCGAGGCTTCAAGAATTTTGAATATAAAAGGTAAATTTATTATTGCAGATTTTGAAAAGCACCAGAAAGAATATATGAGGGATAAATACGGCGACCGCTGGCTGGGATTTTCAAAGAGAGAAATAAAAGGCTTTTTGGCAGGCAACGGATTTAAAATCATTAATATTGAATCCTTTGCTTTGAATCAGCCGCTTAAACTGACAATTTATAAATCAGAAAAAAAATAAAAATTTGTTATTAAGGAGAACAAAATGGGTTTTGAAAAACTTGATCTTTCATTAAAGTATAAGGTGGCGGATTTGTCTTTGGCTGAATTCGGCCATAAGGACATGCAGTTGTCTGAAAACGAGATGCCGGGTCTTATGGCTGTGAGGGAAAAGTATGGAAAGGAAAAACCTCTTAAAGGTTTGAAAGTAATGGGAAGTCTCCACATGACAATCCAGACTGCAATGCTGATTGATACCTTAGCCGCCCTTGGTGCTGATTTAAGATGGGCAACCTGTAATATTTTTTCCACACAGGATCATGCAGCAGCTGCTATTGCTGATAAGGGATCGGCAGCGGTTTTTGCCTGGAAGGGTGAGACCCTGGAAGAGTTCTGGTGGTGTACTGAAATGGCCTTAACATGGCCGGACGGCTCCGGTCCTGATCTTATTGTTGATGATGGAGGGGACGCCACTCTCTTTGTTCATCAGGGTGTAAAGGTGGAAAAAGATCCCTCTCTGCTTGATAAGGAATATACAAATCCAGACATGAGATGTCTCATAGAAAGATTAAGGGCTTCATATAAAAGAGATCCAGGGCACTGGCATAAGGTTGCTGAAAAAATCAGAGGCGTATCGGAAGAGACTACCACAGGTGTTCACAGGCTCTATCAGCTTGGTAAAAATGGTGAACTTCTTTTTCCAGCCATTAATGTTAACGATTCTGTAACCAAATCGAAATTTGATAATCTTTATGGCTGCCGCGAATCCCTTGCTGACGGTATCAAACGGGCAACAGATATAATGATTGCAGGAAAGATAGTGGTTGTCTGCGGATATGGAGATGTGGGTAAGGGGTGTGCAAGCTCCATGAGGGGGTTTGGAGCAAGGGTTATCATAACCGAAGTTGACCCCATATGTGCACTTCAAGCAGCCATGGAAGGTTATGAAGTCCTTACAATGAAAGAGGCCGTGGAGGTTGGAGATATCTTTGTGACGGCAACAGGATGTATTAAGGTTATTACCGGGGCACATATGGAAAGGATGAAGAACGAAGCCATTGTATGCAACATAGGCCATTTTGATAATGAAATAGATATGGAATATCTTGTAAAAACCCCTGAATGTAAAAAGATAAATATCAAACCGCAGGTTGATAAATGGCTACTTAAATCGGGAAGGTCAATTATTGTACTGGCAGAAGGCCGACTTGTAAATTTAGGCTGTGCAACAGGCCACCCGAGCTTTGTAATGAGTAACAGCTTTACAAATCAGACCCTTGCACAGATAGAGCTAGCAACTAAAAAACTGGAGAAAAAAGTGTATACCCTTCCCAAAACACTTGATGAAGAGGTTGCGCGGCTTCACCTTGGAAGACTCGGTGTAAAACTGACAAAACTGACTCGGGAACAGGCCGATTATCTGGGTGTCCCTGTTGAAGGGCCCTATAAACCCGAGTATTATAGATACTAATTTAAGAAGGGGTTTTGAATCTTCCAATATATTGTTTTAAAAGAAGAATTTTCATCACGGAGTATACAGAGAGCACGGAGTAAAAACTGCAGTCAGCGTCAAAAATAAGTCGTGCAAGCGAAGTCGGGCTTCCAGAAAATCTTTATAAAACCAATGGATTCCCGCTTCGAGGGTATGAAATAAATAAGATGTAAAATTACTTAAATCATGGGTTATAGTTTATCCGAGTCCTCCCTGGCCCGCCATAGCCTTGTCGACGGCAGCCGTACTCTCCGTGGTGAATGATATTTTGGTATTTTCCGTGTCCATATGATAATTCCGTCAAAA
>CAZSZQ010000056.1:0-18778 GCA_964610475.1 uncultured Desulfatiglans sp. | reverse complement strand
GGATTCAGGAAATTTTTCTATAAAATTTTTAAGTATCTCGTTTGATTTTGTAAAATCATTTTTAAGCCTGTACATCCTTGCAAGGTTCAGCATGGCCTGCTCTTTAGAATAATTATCCTCACCAGCAGAGACCTTTTCAAGGATGCTTATGGCCTTGTCATAATCTTTCTTTTCTTCAAAACAGACCGAAAGGGCGAGCCTTGCAAGCGAAGAATATGGTTCTTCAGATGTGTCATTCAGATATGCCTCGTATTTTGAAATTGCGTCATCATATTTTTTTTCAAGAAAATCGATGTAGGCCATCTGTGGCAGGGCAAGTGATCTTAACCCTGACATTTTATAGTCTGCCAGGACCTTTGCAAAGTTTTCACGGGATTTTATAAGTTCTTCCTGTTTTTTTTCCGGGGTGACGTTTTCGGAGATCGCATAGTAGCCGGAGTTGTATGTGTCCTGAGCCCTGGTATTTAAGTTTTTAAAATAGAGGTTTCCGCCTATAAACAGAAGCACAATAACAAGGATGCAATAGCCTGCCATATGCAGCTGTTTTTTATGTTCACCTGCCAGTATTATCAGTCTGGTTGACAGTGTAATAAACTCATCGTTAGTCGATAATAGTTCTTTTCTGGATTTCTTTTCTTTTGTCATATTAATCCCTCTGTTTGGAAAGTGCCTGAAATGTCTAGCAGACACATAATTTTGAGTCAAGTGAAAAAGATTTCTTGTTCAGAGGACAATGTCAGATTATACTCACGCTCCATGGACTATCTATTGCATCACATCGATAATCTGCCGGACTTGCTGGTCTATTTCATCCTGGGAATCAGTGCATTTCTGGAAAATATTTTTCCTCCAGCCCCTGGTGACATGATTGCAGCCTTCGGTGGCTTTCTGGTTGGGGCAGAACGGCTGGGATTTATGGGTGTTTATATCTCCACCACCCTTGGGAATCTTCTGGGTTTTATGACCTTATTCTCACTGGGGGGATATCTGGGCCGAAGGTTTTTTATTGAGAAGGACTACTTTTTTTTCAAAAAGAAAGCTATTATTAAAACAGGGATTTGGTTTAAAAAATACGGATATTTTATTGTTACATTCAACAGGTTCTTTCCCGGAATACGGTCTGTAATATCACTGGCCGGCGGTATTTATAAACTGGACAGGACAAAGGTGGTTTTTCTGGCCCTTTTAAGCGGTATAATATGGAACCTGATCTGGATATCAATAGGTTATACCCTGGGCAGCAATTGGGAACAGGTAGAAAAAGAACTTAAGGTCATTTTTACCAGATATAATTTTGTGGTATTAAGTCTTTTAGCGGCACTTTTATTGTATGTAATTATTAGAAAATATAGACAAAAATGAATCAGGGTTGACACTTGGATAAGGTAATTTTAGTATACCCAGCGGTTCAATTAGGTACTCTGGTATTTATCAGGGAAAATCTCCGGGGTTTCCCTGTTTTTCACCGATTATAACTTTGTGACGAACTAATCAAAATATGTGTCCTCAGGAGAAAAAAATATGTCAAATGTTGTTGTGATAGGAGCCCAGTGGGGTGATGAAGGAAAAGGAAAGGTTGTTGACCTGCTGGCCTCAAGAGCGGATATGGTCGTTAGATTTCAGGGGGGAAACAACGCTGGCCATACGCTTATTGTTAATGGTGAAAAGACCATATGCCACCTTATCCCTTCCGGCATACTTCACAGGGAGAAGAAGTGCCTGATCGGAAATGGAGTTGTTGTTGATCCCGAGGTGCTTCTTGAGGAGATGAAAAAACTTGCATCAAAGGGGATATCTATATCACCAGCGAACCTTTGTCTAAGCGAAAAGGCTCATCTTATTATGCCCTATCATAAGGCCATTGATGTTGCGAGTGAAGCAGCCAGGGGTAAGGACAAGATCGGTACTACCGGCCGCGGAATAGGCCCATGCTATGAAGACAAGGTCGGAAGAAAAGGTGTCAGGGCGATTGATCTTCTGGACCCTGAAATACTGGCTGATAAGATACATACAAATCTAAAGGAAAAGAATTTTCTGCTTACAGAATTTTACAAGGCTGAAGCCCTTGAGTTTCAGCCCATATACGATAAATACATGGAGATGGGAGAAAGGCTTAAACCCTATATCGTAAATGTATCCATTGCAGTAGACATGATTGCTCAAAGAAATGGTAAGATACTCTTTGAAGGAGCTCAGGGTACACACCTTGACATTGACCACGGGACATACCCCTTTGTGACATCCTCAAACCCTGTATCAGGCTCTGTGTGTGCCGGTGTAGGCATAGGCCCTGGAAAGCTGCATCATATTTTAGGCATAGTCAAGGCATACACAACAAGGGTAGGATCAGGGCCATTCCCGACCGAACTCAACGATGAGATCGGTAAGTACATCCAGGAAAAGGGTGCTGAATTTGGCGCCACTACCGGCAGGAGAAGGCGCTGCGGCTGGCTTGATCTTGTGATGATGAAGGATTCAATCAGGTATAACGGGCTCAACAGTATCGGTATGACCAAACTCGATGTGCTTACAGGCCTTGATGTTATCAAGGCCTGCGTAGCCTATGAACTTGATGGGAAAAAAATAGACTACATGCCTGCAAGCCTCAAGGATCTTACCGGGTGCAAACCTGTATATAAGGAGTTTCCTGGCTGGAAGGCGGAAATAACATCTGCAAAATCAGTTGATGAGCTTCCGGAACAAGCAAAAAACTATATAAAAAGCCTGGAAGAGATCATGGAAGTACCCTTCTCGATTATCTCAGTAGGCCCCATGAGGGATCAGACGGTGGAGGTGTTCGACCCGTTTGTTAAATAAGAAATCACTAATGTGATTGTTGTATCTTAGGCTTTAATATGCTGGCGCAAGGCACAGGGTTAAGGGCGCAGGGTAAAAACATTATTAAAGTTTTCCTTGCGCCTTAAGCCTTGCGCCCTGCGCCATTATTTTATATATCTTGTATAAATATTTTTATCGGTAAATTTCCCAATGTTTGAAAAAGAATATGACGTAATTGTTGTAGGCGCCGGTCATGCCGGTTGTGAAGCAGCACTTGCGGCTTCACGCATGGGACACCCGACCCTGCTTATAACTGTAAACCTAGACCATATTGCAGCCATGAGCTGTAATCCTGCAATAGGCGGCCTTGCAAAGGGTCATCTTGTAAAGGAGATAGATGCCCTTGGCGGGGAAATGGCAAAAAATACCGATATGACCGGCATACAGTTCAGACGCCTCAATACCAGAAAGGGTGTTGCTGTACAGGGTTCAAGATCGCAAAATGACAGGGACCTTTACAGAAGAAGAATGAAGTCCATAGTAGAGACACAGGAAAACCTTGATATCAGGCAGACAATGGTTGAAAGGCTGCTGGTTAAAGATGGAACGGTTCACGGGGTTGAAACCAGAATACATGAACATTTTCTGTCAAAGGCAGTTATACTTACAACGGGCACATCTCTGAGGGGTCTTATCCATATTGGGCTTGATCATTTCCCCGCGGGCAGGATGGGTGACCCTGCCGCAGAGGGGCTTTCCAGACATCTGGCCGAACTGGGCTTTGAGACAGGGAGACTAAAGACAGGTACAACACCAAGAATCAATAGCCGCACAATTGACTATTCGGGCCTTGAGAAACAGTATGGCGATCAAAAACCAAGGCCGTTTTCATTCTCTACAAAGAAGATTACACTTCCTCAGGTACCCTGTTACATAACATATACAAATCAAAAGACCCACGATATAATAAGGACAGGACTCGATAAGTCACCACTCTACAGCGGCATAATAGAAGGCGTGGGCGCAAGGTACTGCCCGTCTATAGAAGACAAGGTCGTTCGTTTTGCTGAGAGGGAAAGGCACCAGATATTCCTTGAACCGGAAGGCCTTGAAACAAATGAGGTCTACCCAAACGGAATGCCCACGAGCCTTCCGGTTGATGTGCAGGAAAGAATGGTGCACTCCATACCCGGCCTTGAAAGGGCTGAGATATTAAGACCAGGATATGCAATTGAGTATGATTACGTAAATCCCATACAGCTCAAGCCCACACAGGAGACAAAGCATATCAAGAATCTCTATCATGCGGGACAGATAAACGGAACATCCGGTTATGAAGAGGCAGCTGCACAGGGCATGCTTGCAGGGATAAATGCTGTGCTAAAAATCAGGGGAGAAGAGCCGTTAATATTATCCAGAGCTGAGGCATACACAGGAGTACTCATAGATGACCTCATCACAAAGGGTACAAAGGAACCTTACCGGATGTTCACTTCAAGGGCAGAGTACAGGTTGCTGTTAAGAGAAGATAACGCAGATGCAAGGCTCAGGAAAAAAGGCTATGAACTGGGTCTTGTTTCTGAAGATGAGTACAGAAAATTCCTTAATAAAATGGATAGAATTACAAAACTGGAGGATACTCTCAATGAAATCCGGATCAGGCCTGATGCACACACACTTGATAAATTAAAGGATATGGGAACTACCCCTATTAAAAATCCCGTTACACTTGCCCAGCTCCTGAGGCGAAGCGAACTTTTATATGAAAATCTCTTTATCTTTGCCCCTGAGCTGGCTGATCAGGGTGCTGAAATTTATGAAGAGGTTGAAACCAGAATAAAATATGAAGGATATATAAAGCGTCAGCAGGAATATGTGGAAAGATCCAAAAAAATGGAACAAACAGGGATTCCAGTAGAACTTGATTATGATGATGTATACGGACTTACAAGGGAGGTAAGAGAAAAGCTGAATAAAATCAGGCCGGTAAATCTTGGACAGGCATCAAGGATTTCCGGTGTGACCCCTGCTGCCATTATGGCCCTTCAGGTTCACTTTAAAAGGGGACGGCATGAGGGCCAATAACCGCCGATTGTGTCAGATATAATTGTACTCAATTTAATTTTAACTAAACATAGCTGATTTGTTATGATTTTTGCCTTCCTATTCAATCTGTTTTTTCTAAAAATAATTGGAATAATCTGTTAAGGTTCTAAACAGGCATGTCGATACTAATCTTAGAGGGTTTAATACTCTTTTCTCCTATAGCCCCCCACTGCTTTTTTAGTCGGGGGGCCTCTTTTTAAGAATATGGCCGGGTATAATACTGTCAGATACGCGGGATTACTGAAGCTGCGGTATACTCACAAAATCGCCCGACATGTTCTTTGATATTCTCAATAATCAAATCCTTTCCTGCATGGAGAGGGATATCGCTAACAAACTTGAATAAAAAGCATTTGGTGTTGAATCTTCTGGCGGCCTGAAGCACAGATGCCCCTTCCATGTCCACCAGATTTGCGATGTCAGAAAGATCATTAAATGATTCTATATCATGGATGGGTTTGTCCTGGGTGGCAAGTACGGCATTTTTAAATCCGTCAAGGGTATCGGGTCTCTGGACCCACGGTGTGTTTGATCTCAGGTGGGGTCTGTCAGGCTCTATAGTCTTTTCTATCTGGAAGATGCTCCCAACCTGATAACTTTCATCAACCGCTCCGGCTGCCCCTGCATTAAGTATGCATGTTTGCTGGTATTTTGAGCAGCAGTAAGCAGTGCCCATTGCTGCATTTGCCTTTCCTATGCCGACGATACAAAGAAGTATATCTCTTCCTGAATAAATATTGAAAGGCTTTTTCTCCAGCTCCTTCATATCAAAGATTTTGATAAAGGATTCAGCCTCCATTAGCGTTGCAGCTATCAGGCATATCATTCGGTTCTGCATCCGGCCATCCCCTCCAGTTTTTTAATTGCCTCTCTTCCCTTTTCACCTAATGACAGGGTGAACTCGTTCACATACAGTTTTATATGCCTGTCAATAACATCATCATCCATCTCCCGGGCAAGGGATTTTACATATACCCGTGAGGCATCAGGGTTGTTAAAGGCGAATGTTACAGACTCCCTTATAATAGATTCTATAGCATCCTTGTATCCTATTGTTTCCTCATATTTCCTTATTGCAATACAGCCAAGGGGTATGGGGGATGAAGTCTCCTCTTCCCACCATTCGCCCAGGTCTGTTATCTTCACACATCCGTAATCTTTGAATACAAACCTCCCCTCATGGATAATCACACCTGCATCGAACCTTCCCGACTTAATACCCGGGAGGATATCATCGAACCTGACTACAATTTTATTTTTTGCACCTGGGTATCTCAATCCAAAAAGCATGTTTGCGGTTGTGTCTATACCCGGGACAGCAATAAGGGCATTATCCACAGAGATATCTTTTGAACGCGCTACAAGAAGGGGGCCGCACCCAAAACCAAGGGCCGAGCCGGAATCAAGCAGTTCATATTTATCCTTCAGTTTCAGCCATGCTGCGAATGAAAGCTTACTGACCTGGTATGTACCCTTTTTTGCCTGCCGGTTCAGGCTTTCCACATCATCAATATGTACAATAAAATTCAGCCCTTTTGTGTCAACAAGTCCATTCAGCATGGCATGAAACACAAATGTGTCATTAGGGCATGATGAAAAGGCTATGTCTATATGTCGGTTTGTCATTTTTTATTTCTCTATAAACTCTGAAATTAAGAAAAGATTATCTTAAACCCAGATTTTGCAGTAACCATCTACTGCGGCCTGAAAAACCTTGCTGCAACGCTCGTTTCACGATTTTGATCCTCACCATATTGTGCATATGCTTCCGGGTCAAAATCGTTCCAACTTCGCGTTTCGCTTTGGTTTTTCAATCCTCGCAACGATTTCTACTGCAAAATCTGGGTTAAAACTGGATTCACCGGTCAAGCCGGGGAATGACGATCTTTTTAGTTCATTCTTCATTCCCAAGCAGGCGGGAATCTCTTTGGTATTTTATAAGGAGAGTAACTAATGGATAGGCTCATTCACTGGCATATCGTTATGTTTAGCCTTTCACTAGAACTCTTGACCCCTTGAATCCTTGAACCCTTATGCCTAAAACCTATTTATAACCTTATATGCCGAATCCCTTAAAACCGGTTCTTTCCCTGCATTCCTGATAATTGAAATCATCTCATCCATATTGGTTTTTGTTTCTATCCCTGTAGCCTTTACAACCACCTCTTCCATGAGCACTCCGCCCATGTCGTTTGCCCCCATTGTTAACGCTATCTGGGCAAGCTTCATCCCCTCGGTAAGCCACCCTGCCTGGATATAGGTTACATTGTCCAGGAAGATCCGGCCTATGGCGACCATCTTCAGATATTCAACACCGGTTGCAGGAATAATATTCTCCATCTGCGTTAATGCAGGTGAAAATGACCATGGGATAAAGGCACGTATAATGCCTGTGCGGTCCTGGACATCCCTGATTACACTCAGGTGCTCTATGCGATCCTCATATGATTCACCCATGCCGTAAGTCATGGTAGCAGATGACATCATACCGTGGTAATGGAGCGCATCCATTACATCACACCATTCCTTTGTTTTGATCTTTTTAGGGCTTACCCTTTCACGCACATGATCAACAAGTATGTCCGATGCGCCTGGCATGGAATTAAGGCCGGCATCCTTAAAAATGCCAAGCAATGTAACAAGATCCATCCCCTCTTTTTTTGTGATATGGACAAGCTCTGAAGGGGAAAAGGAGTGTATATAAACCTCGGGAAAGGTCTTTCTGACAGTCTTTATCATATCAACATATTTATCGAGCCTGTAGTCAGGGTGAAGCCCGCCCTGGAGCATCACCTGTGTCCCCCCTGCTGTCTTGAGTGCCTCTACCTTTTCTATTATCTCTCCTTTTGTAAGTTCGTAGGCAGGTACCCTGTTCGCCCTTGCATGATAGGCGCAAAAGGTGCATGCGGCTTCGCAGATATTGCTGTAGTTGATGATCCGGTCAATAATAAAACCTACCTGTTCAAGAGGGAAGGCGAGTTTTCGCCTGAGATCACCAAGCCTTCCAAGCTCAATAAGATCCATGGAGAAAAGGGATAAGGCTTCATCAGCGGTTATGCGCTCTCCTGATTCTATTTTTTTCTTGAGTTTACTCATTCAAAATACCTAATCTTCACCCTCTCCTCAAACAACCCCATCTCAAATGCCTTGTCATAATAAAACAGTAACGCCTCTTTCAGCCTGTCTGAAAACTTGAACTGGAGACAGGTCTCGTAATATCCCTTAACATCATAGGTAATATACGGGTATTTCTTCTGTGCCGCCTCTACGACTTTGGCGACCTCTTTTTCAAGGTATTCAATGGAAGTGCGATATGACTTTATAACTGCCTTTATATCGTTGCAGTAATGGTCTATTGCTTTTTCATTTACCGCAAATACGGCGAAGACAACCGGAAAGCCGGTCTTTCTGAGCCACAGCTCGCCGAGGTCGTATGAAAAGGAAACGGGCGTGCTGCTCCTTAACATTGCCTCGTTGCCTATCATGAGCACCGCATCAAGTCCATCCATAGAGGGATTGGGATTTGTAAGTACATACTTTGGTTCAACATGGTAATAGCTCTTAAGAAGCATCTTTAGCAGCAGGACTGATGTGTGAGATGCTCTAGTGAGTCCCACCATTTTTTTGTCCAGTTCCTCTATGGGAAGGGTACTTCTCAATACAACAGAGCCTACATACCCGATAGAGCTGAGACAGAAATCAGGCAGAAGTACTGCCCTGTCCTGAATAAGAGGGTATGTGGCAGCAGATATGGCGCTCATATCAAGGCTGCCCTCAAGAATCATGCGGTTGAGGTCGTTCGGATATCTCTGAATAACCTCAACATCTTTAACAGGCGCATATTCAAACATGTGATAATAAAAGGGGTAGCAGTTCAGATAGTCTATATAGCCCAGTTTCATGCTGCCCTGCCTTCTTCATAACCGGCGGTGGTCCTTACCGGCTTCATTCCTGCATCTGTTATAAGTCTTATTAGAAATCCCTCTGATCCGAAATCAGGGGTCTTTGCCCCTGCCGCATGGACTACTTTTTCATTGTTGTATGTGGCTCCCATCTCATCCGCACCAAAGTGGAGCATGGTCTGAGCCATTTTTTCACCCAGGTACATCCAGAGGGCCTTGATGTGCTGGATATTGTGAAGCACGATACGGCTTGTGGAGTAAATTCTTATGTCATCATACCCTGTTGTTGTGCTGGTACGGTCTGTAATTATTGATGTATTTTCCCTGTGAAATGCAAGGGGAACAAAGGCCTTGAAACCGCCTGTTTTGTCCTGAAGCGCTCTGATCCGGAACAGATGGTCTGCAATGTCTTCGAGCTTTTCAAGGTGATTGTAGAGCATGGTGGCATTGGTCTTAAGGCCCAGGCTGTGTGCCGTTTGCATGACCTCGAGCCATCTCTTGCCTGATATTTTTTTAGGGGCGATTATATCCCTGACACCCTGAGCGAATATCTCCGCTCCTCCACCCGGCAGCGCATTTACTCCTGCATCGATCAGACGCCTGAATACGGTTTCAAGGGACAGGTTGTTTGCCCTTGCAAAGTAGTCATATTCAACAGCAGTAAATGCAACAATGAAAATGTCAGACTTTATTTTTTTAATACGGGAAAGCATCTCCTCAAAATAATCCAGCTTCAGGTCAGGATGGAGCCCTCCCACTATATGAACCTCGTCTATGCCTGAGGATACGGCCTCTGAAACCTTTTCTTCTATTTCATCCAGAGAAAGAAGATAACTGCCCTTTTCTCCTTTATCCCTTGAGAAGGCGCACATAGGACAGCGCAGCTCACATATGTTGGTGTAATTAAGATTCATGTTGACGCCATAATAGACTGTGTCACCATGAAGCCTCATTTTTATATGGTGTGCAATCTCACCCAGGTCAAGAATGCTGTTTGTGGTCAGCATTTCCATAGCGTCTGTTTTGTCAACAGGAATGCCATTAACTACCTTTTCTGCAATTGCCTGCAGTCTTTTATCTTTGATATTTTCTGTTAAGGGCACTGCTTCTCACCCCATCCTTTAAACAACTCCTGTTTTTTACCCAGGAGAATCATGATCTTGCCTGTAATAAAATCCACAATATCATCCGCTGTCTGAGGCCTTGTATAAAAACCCGGTATGGGAGGAACAATTATTGCCCCGGCGAGTGAGGCTTTTCGCATGTTTTCTATATGGATCAGATTAAAGGGGGTCTCTCTTGGCACCAAAAGGCATTTCCTCTTTTCCTTTAAAGCCACATCACATGCCCTTGTTATCAGGTTATCTGCATAGCCGTTTGCTATGGCGGATAGGCTCTTCATGGAACATGGCGCAACAACTATAGCCTCAAAATCCGATGATCCGCTGGCGCATGGGGCCTGAAAATCCTTTTCATAATATTCCCTGAAATTTGCAAGCTCCGGTACAACACCCCTGTCCTCAAGCACATGCGTAAGGGGAAAGCTTTCCTGCATATTACATGAAAGCTCAAATTCCATTATACCTATGCTTCCCTTTGAGGCGATCCCTGTAACAGCCTCACCAGTTTTTAAAAGCTCTTCTATAAGTCTTATACCCAATATGGGCCCGCTTGCACCTGTTATTGCAACTATAATCATAGCACCCCTTCCTCTTATCTCATATCAATATGGAGACCGCTGTACCGGCTAAAAGCAGAGGAGAAATAAGCATATTGGTCTTAAAAAGCCCTGAAAATCTTTCTCCGAGCCTGCCTGATCTTGCCAGCCGCTGGTGATATAAGAATATAACACCAACAAACAATATTGCAATCCAGTAGGGCCATTTCATACCTCCAGCCAGGCCTGCAACGCCCATTGCCGCAAATGAGCAGCTATAGCACAGGGCAGATATGTAAATTGCCCTTTGAACACCCACCTTAACCGGTATGGAATAGAGCCCTACCTTTTCATCAAATTCCCTGTCCTGAATAGAATATATGATATCAAGACCTGCTATCCATGCCATTATAATAAACCCCAGCAGAAAGGGGGCAAAGGAAATAGTTCCGGTTACTGCAAAAAAACCTCCTGCAGGAGCAGCAGCCTCCACAAATCCGAGATAAAAGTGGGATGAGGATGAAAACCGCTTCAGATAGGAGTAGGAGAACAGCATAAATACAGCGGGGAACGAGAGATAAAAACAAAGTTTGTTCAGGAGGTACGCTGCTGCAATCAGAATAAGTGCAGATATAACTGCTGTCAGCCAGACTATAGCAGGCCTTATATCGCCCCTTGGCAGCACCCTGTTTTTTGTCCTGGGATTTTCTCTGTCTATCTTTGCATCTATCACCCTGTTGAATGACATCCCGGATGTGCGGGCCGCGACAAGGGCGATCGTGACCAGCACCCATGTGCCGAATGTGCCCCCCCCGGCAAAGAGCAGGCCCAGATATGCGAATGGAAGTGTAAAAGCAGTCTGCTCCAAAAGTATAAGTTCTGAAAACCTCTTAAAATCCATATTCTTTCCATCGCCTGTCCACAAGGGCCTTTATCTCATTCGACATGACTATTTCTTCGGGCCAGTCCCTTCCCATGCCCTCTTCCCGGGTCTTTCTTGTGGCATCTATCCCCATCTTGCCTCCAAAGTTGGGATAACGGGCTGAGTGATCAAGTGCATCAAGGGGTCCCTGCGAAAATATAAGGTCTCTGCCCGGATCAACATTATTCAGGAGCTTCCACAGTACAGTGCTCGAATCCTTTAAATCCAGCTCTTTATCAAACACCGCGATATACTTGGTCGACGATAACTGCCCCATGCCCCACAGGGCGTGGATCACCTTTTTTGCCTGAGCAGGGTATTTTTTATCTATGCTAACAAGTGCACAGTTATGAAACACCCCTTCAACAGGCAGCTCAATATCCTTTATCTCGGGCAGGATCATCCTTATAATGGGCAGGAATATCCGCTCCGTAGCCTTTGCCATGTAGCAGTCTTCCATTGGCGGTTTACCGACAATGGTTGCAGGGTACACCGCATCATTCCGGCATGTAATGCATGTAACATGAAAGACCGGGTATATATCAGCAGCAGAGTAAAACCCGGTATGGTCGCCGAACGGGCCTTCAAGCCTTTCTTCTTCGGGATCAACATAGCCCTCAATAACAAAATCCGATTCTGCGGGCACATAGAGATCAACAGAATGCCCTTTAACTGTTTCCACAGGCCTTGAATTTAAAAAACCCGCGAGCAGTAGTTCATCAATATCAGGCGGAAGAGGTGCTGAGGCCGCATATGTAACCGCAGGAGAGCCTCCAAGGGCAACCGCAACATCCATCCTCTTGACTATTTTTTTATATTTGTCAAAATGGCGTGTGCCGTCTTTATTATACTGCCAGTGCATACCTGTTGTTGATTTGTCATACTTGTGCATCCTGTACATGCCCAGGTTCTGTATGCCTGTTTCAGGGTCCTTTGTTATGACAATGGGAAGGGTGATAAAGGGACCCCCGTCAGATGGCCAGCATTGAAGGATGGGCAGCATATCGAGAAGGTCGCTTTGTGTATCAAATATTTTATCCTGGCAGGGGCCGCGCCTTACCTTTTTAGGGATATAGTCAGCAACCTCTTTCAAGGTGAGGAGCATCCTGATTTTTTCAAACAATCCGGAAGGCGGTTGCATTTTGATGAGAGACTCAATCCTTGCCCCTATATCATCCAGTGATCTGCAGTTTAAGGCCATCTCCATACGTCTGTAACTGCCAAAGGCATTTATCAGGAGGGGGTATTTGGAGTTTTTTACCCTTTCAAATAAAATCGCAGGCCCATGGCTTTTGCTCATCCTGTCGGCTATCTCTGTTATTTCAAGATAAGGGTCTGCCTCTGCTCTGATCCTCTTAACTTCGCCTGCATTTTCAAGGGCTGCAATAAATTCTTTAAGATTTTTAAAGGACATAGGGCTCCTTAAAAAATAGGTTTTAAATTTTTATATAATAAGGTAATTATCAAAGCAAAGGAAAAACCCAATTATATTACAGGGTGAACTATTTGTTATCTACATTATTGATATATGCCATATTGATTCTCTTTATTGCCTCATTTTCAGCTCTGTTTTTTGCCTTCAGGGTAACAGGGGCCAAGCTGATCTTTGAGAAAAAAAACAAATATCACCACATAATGGTCTATGAGGAAGGATCAATAAGGACCCTTTATCTTGGGGATGGTCCGGATGATGGAAAACATACCAGGATTGATCTCAATGACCCTGATTATCTCATTCTTGAGTATACAAGGCTTATATTCGCAGGCCTGCTGATAAACGATAAACCATTTAGGATTCTTATTGTCGGTCTCGGAGGGGGCGCAGTCCCCAGGGCAATAGAACGGTATATTCCTTTTGCGGAAATCGATGTTGTGGATATTGATCCTGATGTTGTGGAGGTTTCTAAGAAATACTTTTTATTTGATCCCGGGGAAAAAGTAAGGCTCCATGTTTGCGACGGGCGTGCCTTTATCCTTAAAGCGGCAAAAGAGAACCCTGACAGAAAATACGATATGATAATCATGGATGCCTTTAACAGCAGCTCAATCCCGACACATCTCACTACAAAGGAGTTCCTCAAGGAGATTATGCTTATCCTTCAGCCAAATGGAGTTATCGCAACCAATGTGCTGATTGACAACAAATTGTTTCATTCGATCCTCAAGACCTACAGAAAGGTCTTTAATAGAACCTATGTGTTTATAGGCGGCAGGACACAAAATGCAGTATTTATTTCACCCGGTACTGATGCTTCTGATCTGGACAATAAACTGGCAGCGGTAAGGGCAGAAGGCCTTCAGAAATTTTATCGGTTCAGCTTCAGCATGACTTCAGTAGCAAGGCAGTTCAGATCAAGGTATTCTCCCAAAATATCAGCCAGGGTCCTGACTGATTCCCAGTATTCTTAGCTTTTCCATATGCCTCTTGTCCCACCGAACCTTGAGCGAAGGCGGATGCACTCTGATCATTAATCCTTATAGCTTTCATCTCTCCTAATCCCATTCTTGATTTTTTTGGGATTTGGGTTTAGTGTAGCCTTAAATTATTATCCATCTGAATAAAGTTAACCGGTAACCACGCCCGAATGCCTGGGAATGCAACATCGGGCATAATCTCTAAAGGAGGTAACATTATGAAACTCAAAGGAAAAACCGCACTTGTAACAGGAGGAGGCTCCGGTATCGGAACAGCAATCACCAAAGGGTTTATTAAAGAGGGCGCAAAGGTCTGTATTACAGGAAGAAACAGGGCCAAGCTTGAAAAAGTGGCAGCAGATCTGCCGAAAGAGCAGATTACCATATGCGCTGCTGATGTGACCAGCCTTGATGATATCCAGAGAATGATGGATGCCACCATAAAATTCGGGGGAAAGATCGATGTTCTGGTCAATAATGCAGGTATTGATCCAGGCGGAACTGTTGTTGATATTGATCCCAAATTGTGGCAGCAGGTACTGGATATTAACCTGACAGGCCCATTTTTAACCATGAAGAAGGTCATTCCCCACATGATCAAAAACGGCGGCGGATCAATCATCAATATTGCATCACTTGGCGGCACAGTTGCCCTGCCGGGTATGGTCCCCTATTGTACAACAAAGGCAGGCCTTATCATGCTTACCAAGCAGGTTGCCCTTGACTACGGCCCTCAAAAGATAAGGGTAAATGCTGTGTGCCCGGGCGCCACGAGAACAAAGATGCTGGAAGACTCAATGATGGGCCTGGCAAAGGCCATGAAGACCGACCTGGACGGTGCTTTTGCGGTCATGTCCAAACCCCTGCCACTACGAAGGGTTGCCATGCCCGAAGAGATGTGCGGGATATGCAATTTTCTGGCAAGCGACGAATCCTCATTCATGACCGCTGCAACAATACTTGTTGACGGCGGCGCTTCGGTTGTTGATGTATCCGGTGCAGCCCTTAGCAATGTAGGAATCAACTGGGGGTAATAGGGATTTTAGCCAAAAACATAAGGTTTTTGATAAGAGCTGTCAGCACTCAGCTTTCAGCTATAACTAATTGTAAAGGGGCAGGGCCGGATAGTACATAAATACTACGGTATTGCCCCTTTTTATCAGCATGTCTTTATAAACAACATCAATTTTATTTATAATTTTGCATAAAATAGTTTATAAAACTATAAATTATGCTCCTAAATTTTAAAATAACCAATAATGCTTCCATCTTGACAAAAAGTCAGCATCACAATAATATTTATTTGAAGCTAAAACAATTTAACCCTCTGGTAATTGTTACCAACCTAAATTCCTGGACTGGGAATATCATCAACACATTTAAACGGAGGAATCAGGCATGAAATTACAAAAAATTTTAAGTGCCACCATATGCATTGGTTTGTTTTGCAGTTTCTTTGCTGTGGAGGCAATAGCGGCGAATGAGAAGAATCCTGTTATCACGGTGTATAATCCCCTGGGAACGCCACCACCTATTAACCTTAAGGAGATGGCCCCCCGTATGGATACAATCAAGGGTAAAACCATTTATATAGTAAACGATGGTTATCCGGGATCAGGAATACTGCTGGGAGAACTCACAGCGGTAATGAAAGAAAAATACCCGGAAACCACATTCATTTTTAAGGATAAACCTGGCGGAATGGGAAGTGAAGACCCTTCCCTCTGGAAAGAAATGGAGGAAAAGGCTGATGCAATGATCATAGCCTTAGGCCACTGAAGTGTCTGCGCGCCTGGGGTCACCAAGCTATCAATTAGATTTGAAGAGAAGTTCAGAAAACCGGCAGTACCGCTCGTTGTATCAAGCTTTGTAGATCAGTTAAAAGATATCGGTCTTGTCAATGGAATGCCGGGAATAAGGATTCAGTATATTCTTGGCCCGATATGGGGAAAGACAGCTCCGCAGTTACGTAAGGATGTTGTTCTGGGTACCAATCCCCTCACAGGGGGGGCTGTTATTCAGGAAATAGTCGACAAACTTACAAAACCTTTGAATGCCGAAGAAAAAAGGACAGGGGATGTTATACGAGACAACGGGCCTGAAACATTCACAGGAACAGAAGACGAACTACAGCAGATGTTTCTTGAAAACAGATACACCGATTTTCTGCCGATAATTCTACCAACCAAGGAAAAAGTCGATGAGATGCTGGCAGGGACCAGCCATGATCCTGATGAAAAGCTCGGAGAGATGTCACCATTTAAGCCCACATTTGAATCATGGTCATACACAGTGAAAATAGCAGCCATCAATGCGGTTATGGCAGGGGCCAAGCCGGAATATTTTCCGGTTATACTGGCAATCGGATCAACCGGTTCAGAGGCAATGGATGTTTCTGACAACGGCTTTGCGACCGGTGCAGTTATCAATGGAACCATCCGCGATGAAATAGGCCTCAACTACAATTACGGAGCAATGGGCCCCTATGCCCATGCCAATACCACCATAGGACGGGCTTGGACACTGCTCTCTATCAATGGAGGAAACTGCGGCAAGGTAGGAACAACCTACATGGGCACAGTAGGAAATCCAATGAACGGACTCAATATCATTATTGCAGAGAATGAAGAAAAGTCTCCCTGGGATCCGTTATCAGTAAGAATGGGCAGGGGAGAAGGGGCTATGACATTCCCTGGCGCTCCTGCGCCAAAGCTTCAAAATTTCAAAAAAGGTGAAAATGTTGTCACCCTGTTTATGGGCTGGGGCGTTCTTTCCGCCAAGAACTGGTATGCTAATGTCTGGGGCGATGAAATGAATTATCCAAAGATAATAAAGGATATCTATAGCACCCAGGACGGCACACTTTTCGGGACATGTGCGGTTCTGAGCCCGCCCATTGCCAATTTTGTTAAGGATGCCGGATATGATACGGTTGAGAAGTTCACAAAATGGGTTAAGGAGGCCCAGGGAAATGCCAAAAGTGATGGCATGTATGTCCAGCCTCCGGGTGGTCAGTTCACTGTAATAGTTACCGGAGCCTCCAATAACAATTATTTCAACATGGGAGGTTTCAGACCCGGTGCGTCTGTCAGAATCGATGACTGGAGATAGGATTTAATAGTTTTTGATCGAGTAAATCTGCGGACTTTTATAATTTAAATGACGGTCAGTTAAAGAATATCATCCTTTTTCTGGCCGCCATTTATTATGAAATCTACCCATTTAACCTGATTATTTTGTGAGGAGTAATGTTTCTAGACAATGTTCCCGGATACCGTAAAGACCCTTTATCTTTTCGATTTTTTTCAGAGAATCTTCACGGTTTGAAGTTGTACTACACTTTATCGCCAGGAGCATCTTGTTTTTGCTTGTATGTTCAAGAGAGACAAACTCAAGGAGACTGGTTGTGTAGCCGTATGCCTCAAGGAGAAGGGCGCGTATGCTATCGGTTACCATTTCCGCTTCCTGTCCAAGGTGAACACCAAATTTGAGCACCGGTTCCAAAACCTCCGGGATGCTCATCTGCTTCCTTATTTGTTTGTGGCAACATGGGGCGCACATGATAATCTGCGCACCGGAGCGTATTCCCAGGTAGATCGCCTGGTCCGTTGCCGTGTCGCAGGCGTGCAGCGCAATCATTATGTGGGTTTTTTCCGGCAAATAACTGCTGACATCTCCCTGATAAAAACATAAATTTTCTATCGTCAGATTTTTTACCGCCTCATTACAAAATTTCACGAGGTCTTCTCTCAGTTCAATGCCAGTCACTTGCACCTTAACACCGGGATAGTTATGAAGAAAATCATTTATTGCAAAGGTTAAATATCCCTTTCCGGACCCGAAATCCAGCACGTGAATGTCGGGTGTCCTCATGAGACCGGATGATAAAAAGGCCTGCTGGAAGATCTCCAAAAACTTATTGACCTGCTTCCATTTTTTTGCCATTGAAGGGATGATGCTATGGTTCTCATCGGTTATTCCCAGCACTGTCAGAAACGGGTTTGCCGGATCGAGTAAACGTTTTTTATCCCGGTCATGCTTATCTGCAGGCAGGGCAGTATGGGTTGCCTTGCCGCTGCTCAAGCGGCATTTGCCTTTCCGGCTGAACTCTATCTGTACGTCCTCATTTAATAAAAACAGGTGGGCGCTCATAAAGGGATCTCCAAGAAGATCATCTATTGTCCCGATGCCGGCTGCGGCAGTGACATTCTTCGTTATCTCTCTGGTTTTATAGCAATAGACCATGGAAAGACGCTGCTGACCCTTAACTGTAAGTTTTCGGACAAGGATGCGTTTCAGCCCTGAGTCCTGCCCCCGGTACTTTCCGAGTACCAGTTTAGCAAAGGTGTTCTGTTCAAGGCTGTCCCTCAAAAGGGTAAGGAACTGTTCCTTATAGTTGGGTTCTTGCTGAATGGCAACGCTGTCAGTCATCTTTGGATATTTCCTGTCTTCTATAAAAGGCATACTAACAGGCAAATTAGCATGTTTATGATTTTAAGCAATATACTAAATAACAGCAGTAAAAAATAAAATGATTTTTTTGGTTGACAAAGGTCATCAACTGTATATATATTACAATAACAGTAATAACACTGCTGAACAGGAGAAAACATGAGCAATGTAAGCATAATAATTTCCCAGACATCCCCGAGGCCCATCTATGAACAGATAGAGGACAGGATCAGGTCCCTTATCGTTTCAGGGGAGCTGAATGACGGCGATGAACTCCCCTCCATCCGTACCCTGGCGCAGGACTTAAGAGTGAGTGTGATCACGGTAAAAAGGGCCTATGACGAACTGGTTGCTGCGGGATTTCTAACCTCTGTTCAGGGAAAGGGCTGCTATGTATCGGTAAAAAACAAAGAACTCTTCAGAGAGCAGAGGATGCGGATTGTTGAAGAGAAACTGGATGAGGCGGCAACCGAGGCAAAACGCATTGGTATGACACTCACTGAATTGCAGTCAATGCTGACAATCGTATTTGAGGAGGAAAAATAG
>CAZSZQ010000055.1:0-19070 GCA_964610475.1 uncultured Desulfatiglans sp. | reverse complement strand
ATTTCAGACCTGACGGCTGGCAGAAACTAGAGGAAGCAGAGCGGTCATTCAGGATATGCCGTATTGTTCCTATTGAAGGGGGTGCAGCAGATAGAGGCCTTACGCCCGATCTTCCTGGGCTCTCTGATGCTGAAAATTGCAGCGAATGGGATCCCTCTCTTCCAATTGATCTTGACCTTATCAGGGATAAAGATGAGACCTACTGGGATATTTACAGGGGCACACCAAAGGCCTTTATTACACTCGCTGCCGGAAAGGCAATGTGGGCCAACTCATATGGTATATATACAGGGATTCGTTTTAATGCCGGATCATCGGAAAAAAAGGCTCTTGAAGAAAATATAATCAGACTGGCAAATCCTGTAAATGCAGGGTTATCTGTTATACCCATCCATGAGATCGGTTTAAAGGCAAAGAGCGGAGGGAGTGATTTAGGCCTGCTCTTCCTGGGCTTAAGCATGTTTCTTATAATCTCAGGCGTCATACTTACATGGCTCCTCTTCAGTTTCAGTATAGAAGGACGGAAAGGTCAGACAGGGATGCTTTTAGCAACAGGTTTTCCAGTAAAACGTCTGAGAAGGATTTACCTTACCGAAGGCCTGCTTATTGCACTGATTGGCGCTATCCTTGGGACACTGTTCAGTCTTTTATATACACGGCTGCTTATTTTCGGGCTTTCAAACGCCTGGCAGGGCGCAGTGGCAGGCATGACCGTTCAATACTCTGTATCTGCGGCCTCATTATGCACCGGGTTCTTTACAGGGTTTTTTATTGCCCTTGCAGCAATGGCCTGGACGCTGAACAGGCAGATGAGGTCAAGGCCGCATGACCTTTTAGCCGGAAATGACGCAATTTATTCAAATAAAAAAATCAGCATAAAAAATGGACTAACAGGATTGATACTCCCGGTTATTCTCATTTTAGGGGCGGCCCTTATGACTATAATCGGCCTGTCAGGAGGAAGCACTGCTGAGGCAGGCTCCTTTTTCGGCGCAGGCACGCTTATCCTTTTAGCAATTATATTAATGATCAGAAATACATTTTCTTTATATGACAGCAGGTCTTTCAGCTCATTGATTTCCATAAATTCGCTTGCACTCAGGAACAATTTCCGTAAAAGGGGAAGAAGCATTGCTGTTATCGCAATGCTTGCATGCGGTGTGTTCATGATTGTTGCTGTCAGCGCTAACCGTAAAAACCCTGCTGCCGGCGCAGAAATGGCTTCATCCGGCACAGGCGGTTTTTCACTTTATGCAGAGTCTTCTGTGCCTGTAGTCCATGATCTTAATTCAATTTCAGGCAGGGACCAATGGGGGATTGATTCACCTGTACTGAAGGATACTGATATATTAAATCTCAGGGTGCTTGATGGTGATGATGCAAGCTGCCTTAACCTTAATCGTACCAGTGCGCCGCGAATTCTAGGCGTTACAGTAAATGATTTTGCATCAAGGGGGGCTTTTTCATTTCAGACACTGGATATCCCTCAGTATAAGGAGAGGCCCTGGGATATCCTGAAGCATAATTATGGCGATAAAATTATCCCTGCGGTGGGGGATTATCCTACTGTATACTGGGGGATTGGTAAAAAAACAGGTGATATACTTATATATAAAAACAGTAGAGGAGAAGAGATAAAGGTTCGAATCGCAGGAATGATAAAAAGTTCCATATTGCAGGGAAGCCTTATTATATCGGAAGAGGCAATGTCAAAATATTTTCCTGAGGTGGAGGGCTACAGGGCATGGCTGATAGATACCCCCATAAATAAAAAGTCTGAGGTATTGGAGCATCTCACAAAAAGGATGGCAGATGCCGGGTTATCAGTGGAGACAACGGTTGAACGACTTAATCTCTTTAACCGTATGGAGAATACCTATCTGAATATCTTTCTTGTTCTTGGTAATTTTGGTCTGATATTAGGCTGTATCGGCCTCGGGCTTATAGTTTTAAGAAATTTACTGGAGCGACGGGGTGAACTTGCCATGATGAGGGCAGTGGGCTTCAGTAAAAAAGGCATTATGAAGATGATTTTTTATGAACATACATATCTTCTGGGTGCAGGCCTTATAACAGGGTTTATTTGTGCTGCAATATCTGTTATACCGGCAATAAAAACCGCATCAGGAGAGCTTCCCATCGGCCTGATACTGATTGTTACCATGCTGACAGGGATTAGCGGGGTTATCTGGGTTCTGATATCAACAGTGATAGCCATGAAAGGGGATATATTGACCCCTTTAAGGAATGAGTAAATATTAAGTCACCACAGAGTACACAGAGAAATGCTGTTTGAAATAATAGTTTGTATTGATAGTATAAAAAAATACTCCGTGACCTCTGTGCCTCTGTGGTGATAAAAGAGTATTAGTATTATATTGGATGGAATCTGAATGAATCAGGTATCTAAATATACAGGCCTTCTACCGGTATTAGTCATTTTTGCCGGTGGCCTGTCTTTACTTTCGCTGCTCCTTCTTCATGGACGGGGTGCTGATGTTGCCATGCGCGTACCTGTAATTGTGAACACAGATACATCATCAGAAGCATCCATCCCTTTTACCGGTGAATTGACCACATCGAATGGTGTACCTTCCCAAATACAGGGTTCATGGCCTGGTTTCAGGGGTGCAAATCTGGATGCAATTGTCAATGTGGATCTTGCAGGACAATTTAACCTTAACTGGGAGAAAGATAAACCAAAGGTACTCTGGGATGTGAAACTCGGTGAAGGGTATGCAGGGGCTGCTGCTGCCAACGGCCGTATCTATATTTTAGATTATGATCAGGAAAAGGAAGGTGATGTAATCCGTTGCCTTTCCCTTGATGATGGCCGTGAGATCTGGCGATATTTTTACAGGGTAAAGATAAAGCGAAATCATGGCATGAGCCGGACGGTACCTGCTATCGCAGGCGATTATGTGATTACCCTTGGCCCTAAATGCCATGTCGTTTGTCTTGATGCTATTTCCGGTGAACTGCGATGGAAACGTGACCTGGTTAAGGAGGATGGCGTTGAGGTACCTGCATGGTATGCAGGCCAGTGCCCGCTCATTGATGGTGAAAGGCTTATCCTGGGTGTAGGAGGTAAAGATGCCCTTATCATGGCCCTGGATTACAGAACAGGTGAAATTGTCTGGAAGACCCCCAATCCAAATGGCTGGAAAATGACCCATTCTTCAATTGTCCCAATGAAGCTGGGGACTGAAAGATCATATGTATACTGCTCCGGCGGCGGAGTTGCAGGGGTATCTGCAGAAGATGGCAGGCTTTTATGGTCATACCCGGAATGGCGTATCAATATAGCAAATGTGCCAACCCCGGTCATTATTGATATGGAGCGCATCTTCCTGAGCGGTGGTTATAATGCAGGGGCCATGATGCTTGCTGTAAAAAAGGCAGGGGATGGATATATCCCTGAATCACTTTTCAGACTTGGTCCAAAGGTGTTCGGATCAGATCAGCAAACACCCATATTGTATAAAGGACATATCTATGGTGTACGGCCGGATGAGCAGCTTGTCTGTATGGATCTTGAAGGAAATATAAAGTGGAGCAGCACATCTGCAAACAAGTTTGGTCTGGGGCCTTACACCATAATCAACAATATGATATTTATTATGGATGATGAAGGAAATCTGACAGTCGTAAAGGCAACGCCGGATGCCTACGAGCCTTTGAACAGTGCAAAGGTGCTTGATGGTCATGAATCATGGGGGCCGATGGTTTTTGTATCAGGAAGGCTCATTGTGAGGGATCTTACGACCATGAGGTGCCTGGATATTATGAAAGGGGGCTAATCATGACTGATACGAAAAATAAAACCAGGCGTGAATTTTTTAAGGATGTCTGTAAGACCGGTTCTGTTGTGGCGGTAGTGGGGCTTGTTGGCATTGGATTGTCTTCCCGGGTGAGTGGCGCAAAAGATCAGGAAAATAATATTGCCTTAACGGAGATTGTCCCTGATATGATCCTCTATAAAGAGATTAATAAACCTGTCTCTACAGGTTTCAAGGAATCGCGTTTTGTTGCAGTTGATACAAAAGATACAATATACCTCGCAGGTGATAAGGCAATAAGGATAATTGATATACAGGGTAAAATTAAGGATTTTATAGAATTGGATGTATCTCCATTTTGCCTTGTACCAACAGATGAACAATTCTACATAGGAACCAGAGACAGGATTATTATCACTGATAAAAAAGGAAATGTTCAGAAAGAGTGGGCGGGTCTTGGCGCAAATTCATGGATAACAAGCCTTGCCATATCTGAAAATTTAATTTTTATTGCTGATGCCGGGCAGCGTATTGTCTGGTGCTATGATATTGATGGCAGCTTTATCAGGAAGATCGGTGAAAAGAATCTTGAAAAATACATTTCCGGGTTTGTGGTGCCCGGCTCCTATTTTGATCTGGCAATGGCTCCCGATGGCCTCCTGAGGGTGGTAAACCCCGGAAACCACCAGATAGAGGCGTATACTGTGAATGGCGAGAGGGAGTTTGCATGGGGCCAATTCGGTAACAGGCTTGAAGACTTCACTGCCTGCTGTAACCCAGTAAGTATTGCGGTTCTTTCGGATTGCAGTATCATAACATGTGAGAAGGGGGTTGCCCGTGTAAAGGTATATGATACATTCGGAAAACTTAAGGGTTTTGTGGCTGACCCGGCAATACTGGAAAATGCGCCTTTGTCGATCAGCTCAAAACCTGAGCAGGCGCAGCGCTATGGATTTGATATTGCGGCTGATGATAACGGTCATGTCTTCATACTCGACAGAGCAAGGAATATGGTAAGGTTTTTTAAACAAAAATAAGCGTAGAGACAGGTTTCAAACCTGTCTCTACAATGGTATGGAATATGAATAGCAATAACCTAAATGAAAAAACAAAATCCCGGCGCGAATTTTTACGTGACGCACTTCGCGGCGCATCCCTTGTTGCGATAGGAGGCGTGATCGGCCTTGGGTGGTACCGCGGACGCGGTGATACCTATGCCTGGCAGATAGATCCCTATAAATGCACCACCTGCGGAAACTGCGAAACAGCATGTGTGCTTGAAGAATCTGCCGTTAAGTGTGTGCACTCCTATGATATATGCGGTTACTGCAAGATCTGCTTTGGCTTTTTTGAACCGCAGCCCAATGCAATCAATGAGGGTGCGGAAAATCAGTTGTGCCCCATGGGCGCTATCAAACGAAAGTTTGTGGAAGACCCCTATTATGAATACACCATTGATGAACGATTATGTACCGGTTGTGCAAAATGCGTAAAAACATGCAACGGCTTTGGCAATGGCTCTTTACATATGCAGGTGCGTCATGACCGATGTGTCAACTGCAACCAGTGTGCAATAGCAAAGGTATGTCCTGCAGATGCCTTTAAAAGAGTAACTGTCAAATCCCCCTACCTTTTTAAAAAGGGGGGTACGGCTTGAGATTTAAAGTCCTTATTGTACTCTTTACAGGGTTTGTAATATTCAGTCTGGGCGTAAATTCATTTTCCATAGAGAGATTTCCTCCTCCCCAGTTTGAAAGTGACTATGTGCGTCCTCCTTACACTGCCCCTATGCCCAGAGGAGGGGCATGGCCTCTGATCGATGCCATTATCCTTATATCTGCCTTAGGGGGATCATCCTGGTTTGTTCTTAAAAAGCGCAGCCGGCCTGCTGTTTTCGGCCTTATGGTATTCTCGCTTGCCTATTTCGGATTCTACAGAAAGGGCTGTGTCTGTTCTATCGGTTCAATACAGGATATGTCCATGTTTTTGTTCCATGAAGATTATTATGTACCGCTCCTGACAATCTTCTTTTTTATTATGCCTCTTGTATTCACACTGCTTTTTGGAAGGAGCTTCTGTGCCGGGGTATGTCCGCTTGGGGCTGTTCAGGATATCACCCTGATTAAGCCGGTAAAATTACCGGTCTGGCTTGAACACACCCTGCGATACCTTGCATATATATATCTGGCACTGGCTGTGTGGCTGGCTTCCATGGGAAGCACCTTTGTCATATGCAAATATGATCCGTATGTGGCTATTTTTCGCAGAAACGCAAATCTTAATATCATTATACTTGGCGGAATACTGCTCATAATCGGTTTTTTTATAGGGAGGCCCTACTGCCGGTTTTTATGCCCATACGGGGTTATTCTCCGGCAGTTATCCCGTCTATCCAAATGGCGGGTAAAGATCACACCAACAGACTGTAATCAATGCAGGCTTTGCGAGGATGCCTGCCCCTATGGCGCAATTCAGCAACCAATACCGGCCTGGCCAGATGTCACCTATAAAAAGGATAAAAGACGGCTTGCCATGCTTCTTGTTTTACTCCCCTTTATTATTCTCCTTGGTGCATGGATTGGCAATCGGATTTCCCCTCTTGCAGCCCGCGCTCATCCGGTAGTCTCTTTGGCAGAGCGTATATGGGTAGAGGAAAACAGGGAGATTGATGAGACAACCGATACAAGCCAGCATTTCCGTTCTTCTGGTGAAACAATTGCTTCTCTATATGAACGCGCCGCAACAGTGCGGGCAGGTTTTGAAAAGGGGGGATGGTTCTTTGGAGGATTTCTTGGTCTTGTCCTGGGAGGCAAGCTGATCCTTCTCTGCCTGCGCCCCAGACAGAGAGAGTATGAAGCAGAGCGGGCCGGATGTGTGTCATGCGGCAGATGTTTCAAGTATTGTCCAAAGGAGCAGGAATTGCGTCTTACGAAGATAGAAGAGAGAGGAGGCATGAGCAGCAGGTGAATGAGATTACCCCCGAATCTATAAAAAAAACAGAGGTGCAAAGGGCTCTCAGGGCGACTGCCGTGGCTGGGGTGATCTTCTCTATTGTCTTTCTTGTAATGTTGATTATAAACGGGTATCAGCAGTATGTATCAGGATCAAAGAGATATTCAGATATAACCGAACTTAAACAGGCACTTCTAAAGCAGCCTGATAATGAAGATATGATAAAACAAATCAGAGAGCTTGACAGGGATTACCGTTCCAACAGGCTGCGGCAGATAGATTTTTCATCTCTTGCATCCTTAATGCTTTTGATAGGTACGGCAGTTACTATTGGGGCATTAAAATGGGAGTCTCATCTAAAAGGCATTAATCCTGAACCATGCAGCCAACCGGACGAGCCTTTTAAGAGAAAAAAACCTGCTGAAAGCAGGATTGCGCTTTTGGTGTTTGCCTTCCTTCTAACTGGAGTTGCTTTTATACTGGAAAGAGAGGCTCCATCAGAATGGATTACCGATCTCAATGCCGGGATATCTGAAGAGGCGACCTATGCCCCTCCTCAGGAGCTAGCCCAAAACTGGAACCGCTTCAGGGGCTTTGGCGGTGCAGGCATATCAGTTCTTACCGATATCCCAACTAAATGGGATGGCACAAAGGGTGAGGGCATTTTATGGAAAACCCCGATACCCCTTGACGGGGTCAATTCACCCGTTGTGTGGAAGGATCGTGTATATCTCTCCGGGGCAAATGCAGAAAAACGCCAGGTATATTGTTTTGATGCATCAACGGGCGCTATCCTCTGGACCGGGGATGTTCCTGCTGCGCCAATGGGAGATAAAAAATTTGAAGTAAATGAAGATACTGGTTATGCCGCGTCCACAATGGCTACAGACGGTTACCGCGTTTACGCAATCTTTGCAACCGGGGATCTCGCATCCTTTGATTTTAAGGGACGCCTTTTATGGCATAAGAGCCTTGGGATTCCTTTGAGTCTGTACGGTTATGCCTCAAGCCTGGAGGTCTGGCAGGATCGTGTAATCGTACAGTATGATCAGGCCGGAGCGGAGGATGGTAAATCCAGGATATTTGCATTTAACGGTGCAACAGGAAATCTGATCTGGGAATCAAAAAGGCCTGTTCCAAACAGCTGG
Source organism: uncultured Desulfatiglans sp. (assembly GCA_964610475.1). GTDB lineage: Bacteria > Desulfobacterota > DSM-4660 > Desulfatiglandales > HGW-15 > JAAZBV01. Next base: position 11,191 of record CAZSZQ010000055.1, on the reverse strand, counting down.
ACATCGCCCGTTCTGGCTGATACGGGAAAAAATTATCAGCTCATAACAGTGGCTGATCCATGGGTGATAGCCTATGATCCAAACGACGGTAAAGAGATATGGCGTGCAAATTGTGTAAAGGGCGATGTGGGCGCTTCACCTATTGTTACCGGGAGCATGGCCATTGTCATAGCCCCTGACCTGCATAATGTTGCATTACGCACAGACGGGAAAGGCGATGTAACCGCCACACATATTGCATGGATTAACGATGATGTCGGGCCCACAATTGTATCACCTGTATCAAACGGCACGAGTGTATTTTATCTTGATACCTATGGAACGCTCTATAATATTAATCTAGCGGATGGGAAGCTTATCTATGAACATGATTTTAATGAAAATGTTAATGCCTCTCCAACTATCGTATCAGGCAAGATGTATGTCCTGACCCTGGAAGGAACCATGTTCATAGGCACAGCAGGTGAAAAGGAATTTACTGTTGAGGCGAATAATCCTCTGGGTGAAGAGTGTTATGCGTCACCGGCCTTTATGCCAGGGCGGATATATATAAGAGGAAAAGAACATTTATACTGTATTGGAAAATGAAAACCCCTGACCTGACTAAAATTGATTCAATCATTGAGAAGACAGGCAAAACCCCTGACAAGGTGCTGCCCATCCTGCAGGCCTTACAAAGGGAATACGGTTATCTTCCCCAGCCTGTACTGGAAGCAGTCTGTGAAAAGACAGAGATAACACCGGCGGCAATTACCGGGTTTGCAAGCTTCTACGATCAGTTTCGTTTTACACCGACCGGTGAGCATATCATAAGGGTGTGCATCGGAACCGCATGCCATGTAAAGGGCGCCCCGGGGGTTTACGATGCATTTAAAAGGTACCTTCATATCCCTGAGAAGGGTGACACTGATCCTGAAGGGAGATTCACCATTGAGCCTGTGGCATGCCTTGGATGCTGTACACTTGCTCCTGTTGTCAGAATAGGTGAGGTGATATACGGGCATCTTACACCTGATATGGTTGAAAAAACCATAAAGAATTACCTCGTTTTTCATAAGGCACAAAAAAAAGGTCGTATCGGCGCTAAAATGACTTCCCACGGAGACCGCAGGAACGATGGGATGGGCGAAATAAGGGTAGGCCTTGGCTCATGCTGCCAGGCAAGGGGAAGTCGATATCTCAAAGATGCTGTAGAGCAGGTTATTCACGAAACAGGCATCAATGTGAGCCTGAAGCATGTCGGTTGTGTCGGGATGTGTTACCAGACACCGCTTATGGAGATCATTTTACCAAACGGAAGCAGGTATTTTTATACGGAGGTAAGGCCGGAAGATGCAAAAGATATCCTTTTAAAACACTTCAAACCTGCAGGAATAATAAGAAAGATTATACCTGTTATCTCAAAGGGGCTGGATATTATACTTAATGCAGGGGAGTCATCCTCTATGCCAAGATATCCTATCGACAAGCGTGAAAGGCATGTCGCCGATTTTCTGGGACACCAGATAAATATTGCAACAGAAAACTGCGGAAGCATCAGCCCTGTAAATATAGATGAATATCTTAAGTATGAAGGTTTTACCGCTCTTAAAAAGGCAATCTCAGACCTTACAGAAAAAGATATTATCTCAGAATTAGAAAAAAGCGGACTTAAAGGGAGGGGTGGTGCCGGTTTTCCAACCTTTCAGAAATGGAAGGCGGTACGGGGGCAGACAGAAAAGGAACGATTTATTGTATTAAATGGAGATGAGGGAGATCCGGGGGCGTTCATGGACAGGATGCTTATGGAATCATACCCATTCCGTGTCCTTGAAGGGATGATCATTGCTGCCCGTACTGTAGGTTCAAACAAAGGATACCTCTATATCCGTGCCGAATATCCGCTTGCCATAGAGCGCATGACAGAGGCAATAAAGATGTGTCATGCACGCGGATTCCTGGGTAAAAAGATTTGTGACTCGGACTTTTCTCTTGATTTAACAATAGTGGCCGGGGCTGGGGCCTTTGTATGCGGTGAGGAGACAGCCCTTCTTGCGAGCATCATGGGGCAAAGAGGCATGCCGAGGCTAAGACCGCCATATCCGGCAGAGCAGGGGTTATGGGGCAGGCCAACACTGATTAATAATGTGGAGACCTATGCCCTTGTCCCATGGATCATTCGAAATGGCGGTGCTGCATTTGCAGAAATGGGTACTGAAAAGAGCAGGGGAACAAAGGTTTTTGCACTTGCAGGCAAGATTGCCCGCGGCGGCCTTATTGAGGTTCCTATGGGTGTGACCCTGAGGAGAATAGTTGAGGAGATAGGCGGAGGCATTGCTGGCGGTCTGAAGTTCAAGGCCATTCAGATCGGCGGCCCCAGCGGCGGATGTGTACCGGCCCGTCTCTCTGATATCCCGGTTGATTATGAGTCGCTTACACAGGCAGGCGCCATAATGGGGTCAGGCGGGCTTGTGGTTATGGATGAAACTGATTGTATGGTGGATATTGCAAGATATTTCCTGCAATTCACCCAGAACCAGTCATGTGGCAAATGCACATTCTGCCGTATAGGTACTCGACGCATGCTTGAGATACTTGACAGGCTGGTTAGCGGACAGGGAAAGTCCTCTGATCTTGACCAGCTTGAAGAGCTTGCCCTGCAGGTTAAACAGGGAAGCCTTTGCGCCCTTGGGGGAACAGCACCGAATCCGGTACTATCGACCTTGAAATATTTTCGTGAGGAGTATGAGGCACATGTTCAGGGAAGATGCCCTGCGGGTAAATGCAAGGCACTTGCAAAATACAGGGTTACTGATGAGTGTATAGGATGCACTATATGCGCACAGCACTGCCCGGTTGGGGCTATAAATTTTAAACCCTATGAAAGGCATGAGATCAATATTGAAAAATGCATACGCTGCGGCTCATGTAAAAATGTATGCCCTGAGAAGGCGGTGGTTGTGGAATAATGCTGAAAGCTGAAAGCTGCAGGCCATAGGCTAAAGGTTGAAGGTAAAACCCTTGCATAGCCGGGCATGTCGACTTAAAAAAAGGATATTGTGAATCGCAGGGGCACGGCACACCGTGCCTTTAAAAGAGAGAAACCCGAAATGACAGAAGGTACAGGAAGGCCAGGATTGATAAACCTAACCATAGATAAAAGACCCGTTCAAGTATCCAAAGGCTCAACAATCCTTGAGGCAGCTGAGTCTATCAATATAAAAATCCCGACACTTTGTTTTGTAAAAGAGTTATCACCCCGGACAAGTTGCATGTTGTGCGTGGTCAGGATAGAAGGCCGGAAAAATCTTGTTCCTGCCTGCGCAACAAAGGCAGAAGAGGGCATGGTAGTGTTCAGTGATGACCCAGTTGTGACTTCATCAAGACGTACTGCATTGGAGCTGCTTTTAAGCGATCATGCGGGTGACTGCATGGGGCCCTGCGAGGTGGCATGCCCGGCCGGGATGGATATCCCCGAAATGCTTCGTCACATGGTAAATGGTGATTATAAAAAGGCTATTGCGGTAATAAAGGAGCATATTGCGCTGCCGGGAGTAACAGGGTACATATGTCCTGCACCCTGTGAGAAGGTGTGCCGCAGGGGTCAGGTTGATGAGTCGATAGCCATAAGACTTATTAAACGTTGTGCGGCTGAGCTGGATCTTGCTGAAAAAGAGCCATATAAACCGGCTGTAATGACTGATCTGAATAAAAAGGCAGCCATAGTTGGAGCCGGGCCGGCCGGTTTGAGCGCTGCATACCATCTTCATAGAAATGGCGTATCCTGTACGATTTTTGATGACCGTGAGAAGCCGGGTGGAATGCTGCGCTATGAGGTTCCGAGAGAAAAACTGCCGGGATCAGTCCTTGATGCAGAGTTAGAGCAGATCAGGAGACTGGGTGTTGTATTCAGGCAGGGGATAAAGATAGGAAGGGATCTTACGCTTGTTGAACTTATCAAATCCTTTGATGCGGTTTTTCTTGGCGTGGGAAATGTAAGCCATAACGACCTTGAACAGCTTGGGATTAAACCTGTTCAGGGGGGGCTTAAAGTCAACAGGGATACACTTGAGACCGAAAAAGCGGGTGTCTTTGCCGGAGGCGATGTCAGAAAGGGGTTAAAGCTCGCCGTGCGCTCTCTGGCCGATGGTAAAAAGGCTGCAACAGGGATTTTACAGTATATAAGTGGAGAAGCTGTTACAGGTGTTAAGCGCCGGTTTAACAACCGAATGGGGAAGGTTGTACCGGAAGAGCTTTCCTTGTTTACAGATCTGGCAGGAGGCAAAGATCATCCAGGGATTGATCCGCAGAGTGGAATAAGTAAAAATCAGGCCGCGAGTGAGTCTTCATACTGCCTGCACTGTGATTGCCGGAAAAAGAGTGCGTGCAGACTGCGCACCTTTGCTGATGAATATGAGGCAAAGGACGGCAGATACACAGGGAAACGCCGCCAGTTTAACCGCATTATCGGGCACCACGATATAGTCTATGAACCGGGAAAATGTATAAGCTGCGGGATCTGTGTAGAGATAACAGAAAAACATGGTGAAAAACCGGGTCTTACCTTTATAGGCCGGGGATTTGATGTAAAGGTGGCTGTGCCCTTTGATAAATCATTAGCGGAAGGGTTCGCGAAAACCGCCAGTGAAGCTGTAATGGCATGTCCAACAGGGGCGCTTGCCTTTAAGTAATGAACATCTAAAATTGAATATTGAACATCGAACGTCGAATGAAAGGCAGAACACATTGTCACTTCTTTGCTTTTTGATTGGAAGTTGAAAGTTGGTCGTTCGATGTTGAACGTTCATATTTTGAGAAGAATAGAAATAGGTAAGAAAAGATGAACTAATAACCTGAAACATTATAGGAGAACTTATCAGTGAGAACAGTAAAGATTGATTTTTTGAAGATAATAAGAAGAACAATAATAGTGACTATCTTGTTTTTATTTATTCCGCATGCCTATGCGCAGGATGAGGAAAATGAATACAGGCTAAAGGAAATAGTGGTTATTGGTAATAAAAGCCCATCCTCCGTTCAGGAGACAGCAACAAGTATAAGCGCCTTTGACAGGGAGATGCTTGAAGAAACAGGAATAAACCTGATTGGTGAGCTTGCCGGGTATGTCCCCAATATAAATATGGTTGAATTTTCTGAGAGGATACTTAGCCAGCCCTATTTCAGGGGAATAGGATCAGGACCAAATAATCCCGCTGTGACCACCTACATTGATGGCGTGCCGCAGCTGCACGGCTATTCGGCAAATATAGCTATTATTGATGTGGATCAGGCTGAGTTCATGAGAGGCGCCCAGGGTATGCTTTACGGGCGCAATACTGTGGGCGGTGTAATACATATCCTGAGCAGGCATCCTAACAATTCGTCATGGGAGTACTCCATGGAAGGGGAATACGGCAGCTATGATCTTATACAGGGGCAGTTCAGGATAAGCGGGCCGATTATAAAAGATGAACTGGGGATTAGTCTTGCAGCAGGATATGTTTCGCGTGATGGTTTTACTGACAATGATATCACCGGAAATGACATAGACAGCCGCCGGGCATTCATGAGCAGGATTCAACTGGAGTGGCTTCCAAATGATCAGTGGTCAGCCCGTTTCCTTTTAACTTCAGAACAGGATCGTGACGGGGATTATGCACTATCTGACCTGGCCGGTCTCCGTGCAAACCCATATCATGGTCAGAGGGATTATGAAGGTTATTTGGATCGTGATATTCTTGCACCAACGCTTGTCATGGAATATGCAGGTCATATAGTTGATTTCAAATCCATTACCGGTCTTGTAAAGTGGGAGACAGACGGGGCTACTGACCTTGATTATACTCCCAATCCTTCAATGGTGAGGGATTCGGATATCAGAGATTTACAAATAAGCCAGGAGTTCCAGTGGAGATCAGCTGAAGAAGTGCCAATAGTTATAAATGAAGATATGAAACTCATGTGGCAGACAGGCGCATTATTCTTTATGCAGGAATATCGTGAGACAAGTGTGAACAGTATAGCGCAGCCTTTCCCAATAGAGGTGACATCACCATCAGCAAGGCTTGATGATACAGGCATTGGCGTCTACGGGCAGGCAATCCTTACTGCAAGGGATGTATGGGATGTGGCATTGGGTCTTCGCATGGACTACGAAAACAAGGATGCTGACCTGCAAACATATTATATTCCGCCAATAGCCCCTTCAACAGCCCTGAACACTGACCGGGACTTTACGGAGATTTCACCTCATTTCAGCCTGACACGCAGGCTTGCACCGGGAAAATTAATTTATGGCAGTGTAAGCCGCGGTTACAGGGCCGGAGGTTTTAATCCGATATCACCGGAAGGAAACGAAGCATATGAAGAAGAAACAAGCATTAACTATGAAACAGGTGTAAAGACCACCTGGCTGGAGGAACGGCTAAAGGTTAATATAGCCGCTTTTTATATTTTCTGGGATCACCTGCAGCTCAACCTGCCATTTATGCAGAACTATTTTATAGCAAATGCCGGAGATGCGGAAAGCGCCGGTGTGGAGCTTGAAGTATCAGCAAGACCTCTTAGAAACTGGGAAATATTCGGATCGTTCGGTTATAACCAGACACAATTTGGCGATGGGACAACAAGTATCCGTACGAATGCCTTTGGCGAAAATACTACAGTCGATATAAGCAGAAATGACCTGATATTCACACCCAAATTTACATTAAACGCTGGTACACAGTATTCATGGCAACTGGGACCTTATTCCAGAATATTTTTACGGGCGGAGATAAAAGGCATTGGCAGGTATTATTATAATACCGCTAATACAGAGTCACAGAAAGCTTATTGGATTACCGACATACGGGCAGGGTATAAGGCCAATAGATTTTTTGCTGAGGTGTGGGGTAAAAATATCTTTGATACCGATTATATACCGGTGGCCTTTGAGTTTCCGAATTATCAATCAGGGTTTGCTGGTGAGAACGGAGCCCCGCGCATGTTCGGGCTCCGAACAGGATTATACTTTTAGCCGTTCAAACCGGTTTATAAAAGAAAAGCGGCCGGAAAAAGAGATGACTCATAATGAGTTATGTTCTTCTTTCCGGCCATGAAAATAAATCACATCTCCGTATGGAAATGTCACGGCTGTTTTTTTGAGGCCTGGGGAAGGGCGAATAACCGTCCTGATCTGGGTGTATCACACTTTGAACACTTAACATCATACCAGGCCATGGGTGAAGCGCATTTGGGGCATGTCCAGCGGTCTCTTTCAAATTTAGCCCATTTTTGTATGCCCATCTTCTTTATCCCGCTGAGGTTGCTAAGCACCTCTCCATGATGGGGCATGCCATCATTGTTAAATTTTGTGACCTTGTCGCATGGCTGCTCTTTGCAGTCTGAACATCTGGTAACACCCTCTTTATCCTGCGCACATTTTCTCATTGCACAGTCACGGCAAAAAGATGCAACACTGCCATTCCCTATACAGCCGTCACAGAGTATATCCTCCTTCTTAAGCTTCATTGGCCCTGCTGAAAACTGTTTAACCATGGCGTTAAGCTTTTCTTCATCTTTTGACTGACTCGCAATGTACATGGGGCATGCGCCGCAATATAGCCCGCAAGGGGCCACCAGGTTTTCATTTTTTTGTTCTGCCTCCTGTGTGGATTCCATTGCATGTGCTGTAAGACATTCAAATTTCAGGCACGCACAGCCGACTGTGGCGGCAGCGACTCCCATGACAAAATCCCGTCGGGTGATATTCTTTATTGGAGTATTCATATTTTCTCTCGACCAGACCTATTTTTTTACAAGAGCATCCCTTATTTCAGTTAAGAGCACAACCTCTGCAGGCGGCGCCGCTGGTGCTGCCGGGGCCTCTTCCTCTTTCTTCTTTAACGAATTCATTACCTTGATCATCATAAAAATTGCAAAGGCTATTATTACAAAATCCACAATTGTCTGTATGAATTTTCCATAGTTCAATGTAACGGCAGCTATGTCACCGGATGCCTCTTTAAGGGTGACAGCCAGTTTCGAAAAATCCACATTACCTACAAGGATGCCGATTGGCGGCATAATCACGTCGGCAACAAAGGATGATACTATCTTCCCGAAGGCACCGCCAATGATGATACCGACGGCCATGTCAACCACATTGCCGCGCATTGCAAAAGTCTTGAATTCCTGTAAAAAACCCATAATAAACCCTCCTTTTATTAGATTGCTATTTATTGTTACAAAAGACTTGATACCCCTATATTTACACCATTTTTTAAAAAAAGTCCGGTTTTTTTTATTTTCCGGGTTTTATTTTACCTGTATATGTTATAGCTTGAACATATTATCATTACGATGTTCATCACCCTTCCTTGCATAGTCGCCTCCATTGCCTCCCGAGAAGTGAAGTATAGGGCGATCAAGTCTGGGAACAAATATGGGGCTGTGTTTAATGCCCCTTGGTATATAGATCAGACAGCTTTTGGTGATGTCAATCTTTTCATCCTCAATATAAAAGCTCACCTCTGCGTTCAACTCTTCAGGGTGCTCAGGGTCTGTGCCCATAAAACCTATGAACTCATCAAAGTCATCATGGCTGTGAGGGGCAGGGCCAGTATCATTTGTGGTGCAGAACCATATTGCCTCCGCATATGGCGCCCCCTTTAATCTTTTTCCGTTCAGGTAGACAAGAAACTTTATAAAACCGGGAGGAGCTTCAGGGAAGGAGCCGTCCGGGCGTTCATATCTTTCTACATAATTACCTGCATAGGTGCCTTTTTTAACGGTCGCCTCTGCCGGAACAGCTGTAAACCTGTCTGCATTCAGGTGGCATGTGAAATAGAAAAGCGGGTAAATAAGATTTCTGACCTCAAGGTTACCATGCGCTGCACCCCCTGGTATAAACACTGCACATGTGTCGGTGAGCGTGAGTTTGTCGTTTTCTATCCACAGATCCACGGTTGCATTAAGGCTTTCAGGTCTATCAGGGTTACCGCCTATAAAAAAAATCATCCTGTCTGAACTGAACCTGAAAAGGCCCGGTTCTCTGCACGGTTTTTTATACCATGCGGCCTCATTGAACATGCAATTTTTTACTACCTTATTATCCATCCAGACAGCATTGATACGGGCATCTTCCGGTTCAACATGCGGCTGAACCGGGGTACCATGGCCCGGTAATGCGAAATATTTGATATTGGACATCTTAATCCTCCTTTAGCCGGCTCTGTACATTAAACCGCCATCATGAACACAAAATGACCCTGTAATATGACCTCCTGCCGGGGATGCAAGAAACACGCAATATGCGCCTATTTCTATTGTCTCGCCAATTTTACCCGGGTGAAAAAAGATAAATGGCCTCGATAATCAAGGTTTGTAACACATGCGTGATTAAGGAGCAATAATATTTAAAAGTCTTGAATACATGACAAAAAAGTGTATAGTAAGCCCCTGTTGATCGTTCAAATAACTGCTTAGTGTCTATCCGGGAACAGGTAATTTCTGGATGAAGCATTCAGCGGTCAGCTATCAGCCACCTGTCCCGCCATAGCCTCGTGCGAAGGCGGATCAGCTAAGTCTTTGTATCAAATTCCTTTTGTTTAAAGCTGAACGCTGAGTGCTGACAGCTGCCATTCAAAAACGATAGTTTTTGGATGGACACTACTTGTAAAATTCAAATATTATAAACACACAGGAGGAGATAATATGGAAGTAAGATATGTTGATAACGGACAAGGGAAACTTTCTGCAAAGGTGTTTTTCAGTGACGAGAGCGGTTTTTCGGTTTGCACGGTAATATTGATGGGGAAAAAGGATGCAGCTATACTTGATACACAGTGGAGCCTCTCAAACGGTCACCGGGTTGTTGCGGAGATCCTGGAAACCGGAAAGCATCTGAAATACATATATGTAACACACGCCCATCCGGATCACTATTTCGGTTTAGGTCCGATTAAAGATGCCTTCCCTGAGGCAAAGGTGATTGCCCTTCCTGAGGTCGCTAGTACAATAAATAAGCAGATGTTCGGAAAGGTCGATCACTGGGTAAATATTATCGGACCTACAAACGTACCCACAAAGGCAGTAAATATCGAACCCATGAAGGATAAATACTTTGAGCTCGAAGGTCACCGTATTGAGATTATGCCTAAAATAATGGGTGACCTTAAATATAATACAGTTGTATGGGTTCCCTCCATAAAGCTCCTTTACGGAAGCGATGTGCTTTTCAATGAATCACACCCCTTTACATGTGAAATTACTGCAGATGAAAGAAAACAATGGCTTAAGGATGTTGAGATACTGTCAAAACTGGGCGCCACTACTGTAATCCCGGGGCACCAGAAACCGGGCATGCCTTTTGATGCCTCATGCTTTGAGTATATGAAGAAATACCTCGCCGCCACAGAGGTGGAGCTTGCCAATACCAAAACAACAGGTGAGTTCTTCCTGAATATGGCCCTCAAATTCCAGGGGTCAAACCTCCTCTTTTTGAGTAATGAGATGAATGCAGCGGTATTCAAGGGCGGAAGAGACTGGGAATGGAGAGATGACGAGAATTAGTCTCATCCTCCATCCATATACATATAGAATTGCGTGGTTCTTTTTACAGAGTCGTTGACTAAGGAAATATTCCGATAAAGATCTCCCCTCCCTATTGTGGGAGGGGAGAAACGAATTAATTGAAAAATACTCTTCACGGGGATATTTTAACCCTGCGGTTTTTACCCTTGAGCTTTCAGCTTTCCCTAACAGTCTATAGCCTATGCCTTTTCTTCTCTTGCTCATTGCTCAGTTTTCTGCTAATACAAACATTCAATAAATAAAATTATTCTAACTAGTTAGCAGCAAATCAGAAAAAGATAGTTTAAGAATGGAGCGTACAACAATTTACTAAGTCTTTGTTTTAAAGCCTTAAGCTGAATGCTGAAACCTGACGGCTTCCATTCAAAAACATGTGTTTTCTGGATGGACATTAGTAAAACATGAATTAAACGTAACACATAATAATCGGCCACAAAAAGATCGGTTACCGGCTGGACCTGAATATGAGATTTCCAATTTTGAACTTATTACATGGCTGATAACAAAATGAGTAAAAGGTTCTAAATGGTTATGAACAGACAAGAGCTTAAACTTATTCTTGAAGATGGTGAGGGCTATCGAATAGAATTCAAGGAAAAGGTCTCTGACCTTGATCGTGAAATGGTTGCATTTGCCA